>NZ_SZWJ01000014.1:0-76546 GCF_012184455.1 Caulobacter sp. SSI4214
CGGGCGTCGCGTTCTGGGCCAGGGCGGGGCCCGCCGCCAGCAAGGTCAGGGCCAAGGCCGTCACGATACGCATCTTCGAAATCTCCCCGCTTTCGGTCCGGCTGGACCGTGTTCGGCGGCGACGATTCCGCGCCCGCCCGATCCCGTCAAGCTTGCTTGCGCGGCGAGACGCTCGACGACCTGACCTTCGCCGACTATAGCTGCCACAGGCTTCAGGCGGGCGTGGCGGAACTGGTAGACGCAACGGACTTAAAATCCGTCAGCCGCAAGGCTATGCCGGTTCGATTCCGGCCGCCCGCACCAGCCGTCCCGACCCGCGTTCGGGTTCTATCCGTCGCCCTCCAAGGGGACGCGCCGGACCGGTTTCCCGCCACGGGGGAATCGACCGCGCCAAATGGAATAGGCGTTTCTAGACGCCTCGACTCCGCCCAAGATAACGCCGGTCGCGCATGATGGAGGCCGCCGTCGCGCGCGACCTTCCTTCTCCGCGGTGCGTTCGAGTGAGTGAGCATGGCCGAAGACAAGAGTCCCGATCCCGTCGATATCCACGTGGGCCGGCGTCTGCGTATGCGGCGCAAGGATCTTGGCTATTCGCAGCAAGCCCTCGCCGACGCCCTGGGACTGACGTTCCAGCAGGTGCAGAAGTACGAGGGCGGCGCCAACCGTATCAGCGCGTCGAAGCTGCACGCCACGGCCATGTTCCTGAAGACGCCGATCGGCTTCTTCTTCGAGGGCCTGGACGATCCGGAGGAAGCCGACACCACCGCCGCCGAGCTGGCCAACGAGATGGCCCGCTTCTGGCAGGCGCCGGGCGGCCCGGAGCTGGCCCGCGCCTATGTGGCGATCGCCTCCTCGGGGATGCGCAAGCATCTGGTCGACCTGGCCCGCGCCATCGCCGAGGACGAGTAAGCGCAGGCTCTATTTGGCCTCGGTCGCCAGGAGCTCGATGTTGTTGGCGCCGGCCTCGGTCAGGGCGGTGATCAGCTCGGCGACGGCCGCGTCCAGCTCCTCGGCGTCGCGGCCGCGCAACACCAGATTGGCGCCATAGACATCTGGCGGGCTGAAGAACGGATAGCTGCCCAGCGACATGGCCGGGTGCGCCTTGGCCACCGCCTCCAGCGGCGCGGCGATCACGCCCTCGCCGGTGCCGGTGACCCGCACCGTCTTGCTCAGAACCACCGCGCCCGTGCGCAGGCGCGGCCCGACATCCTCCAACATGCCGCGCATGATCGCGGGCACGCCGGCCAGGACGAAGACGTTCTCCTTCTGGAAGCCGGGCGGGCCCTGGACCGGGTTCTTCACCAGGCTGCCGCCCTCGGGCACGTGGGCCATGCGGCGGCGGGCGGCGTTGGGCTCGCCCCAGCGCTCGCGCAGCATGGCCATGATCTCCGGATGCTCGGGCGCGGTGACGCCGAAGGCCTTGGCGATCGAGTCGGCGGTGATGTCGTCGTGCGTGGGACCTATGCCGCCGGTGGTGATGACGTAGTCGTACTTGGTCCGCAGAGCGTTGACCGCGTCGATGATCTCCTGCTCGACATCGGGCACGACGCGCGCCTCGCAGAGATCGACGCCGTAGGTGGCCAGATAGCGGGCGATGGCGGCCAGGTTGGTGTCCTGGGTGCGGCCAGAGAGAATCTCATCACCGATGATCATCACGGCGGCGGTCACGCGTTCGCTGGTGGTCATCGGCTGGATCCCTTATTGGCCCCGATCGTCAATGCTCTCGACTTAGGCCTCGCATGAAGCTCCCGCAACCGCTGATCCACGGCCGGCTGGTCAGCCGCTACAAGCGCTTCTTCGCCGACCTGGTGCTGGACGACGGGCGGGAGATCACCGCCCATTGTCCGAACCCCGGCGCGATGCTGGGCGTCAAGGCGCCCGGCCAGGGCGCCTGGGTGTCGTGGTCGGACGATCCTAAGCGCAAGCTGGCCTACACCCTGCAGATGGTCGAGCAGGGCGACGCGCTGGTCGGCATCAACACTCTGCTGCCCAACAGGCTGGTCGCCGAGGCCCTGGCGGAGGACGTGATCCCCGAACTCTCGGGCTACGCGACGATCAGGCCCGAGGTGAAGTACGCGGAAGCCAGCCGCGTCGACTTCCTGCTGACCCATCCCGATCGCCCGCCATGCTGGCTGGAGGTCAAGAACTGCCACTTCTCGCGAACGCCGGGCCTGGCCGAGTTTCCCGACTGCAAGGCCGAGCGTTCGACGCGCCACCTCGGCGACCTCGCGGCGCAGGTCGCGCATGGGGATCGGGCCGTCGTGCTGTTCGTGGTCCAGCGCGAGGATTGCGA
The DNA here is from genome assembly GCF_012184455.1 of Caulobacter sp. SSI4214. Classification (NCBI taxonomy): domain Bacteria; kingdom Pseudomonadati; phylum Pseudomonadota; class Alphaproteobacteria; order Caulobacterales; family Caulobacteraceae; genus Caulobacter; species Caulobacter sp. SSI4214. The sequence goes on from NZ_SZWJ01000014.1 coordinate 2,294, forward strand.
CGCCTTCCAGGCCTGCGCCGACCTCGACCCGGCCTTCGCGCGCGGCCTCGACGCGGCGGCGAAGGCGGGGGTGGAGGTGCTGGTCTATGCCTGCGCGATGGGCATGGAGGCCGTCCGCGTGGCGCGACGGATCGCGTGGCGGGGCTCCGTTGCCGGCAATTAATTTGCAATCCCGGCGAGCCCCCGCCAACCTCGGCGCGACTTGAACGGGGGCGGCGATGAAAGCTCTGGCGACGATCTCGGCGACGGCGATCGCCCTTTCGGCCATGCCGGCGGCGGCCTCGGATGGCGGCGGCCTGCTGACCGCCCTTCGCGTCGGGACGACCTTCGAGGTCTGCCGCGAGAAAGTGAAGGCCGCCTATGCCGGCCCGCGCAAGACCGTCAATGTCGAGCAGTTCAAGACCGACGCCCATGTCGACGCCAACGGCGACCGCGTGGTGCGCTACACGGGCTTCACACAGGAGCCCGGCCAGCCGCGCGTCTCGATCGCCGGCGCGTGCCACGTCCGTCGGGACGGGCCCAGCACGGTCGAGATCGGCAAGCCCGGCTGAGCGCGGTTCACCTAACAGCGAATTAAGCTGCAATCGCCGCCATCTCGGTTACCCCTTTCGAGCTCGCGAACCGAGGGGACCGCGCATGGGGAAGAGCGTGCTGGCCGTCGTCGTCCTGGCGCTGTGCGTCTCGGCGTGCGGGCGGACCGATCCCAACAAGCCCGAGAACGGCCTGATGACCGGCCTGCGCGCCATCTTCGCGTTCAAGGCCTGCACCGGCGAGCTGCGGGACCGCTTTGGGCTGAAGACCGTGTCCGGGGTCTCGTCCGGCGACATGGATCCCGTCGCGGTTGGCCGTCCGGGCGAATGGGACGTCAAGTTCACCGCCGACGTCACCGAGAAGGAAAGCGGCCGCGTCACCCGCTACAAGGGCGTCTGCCACGTGCGGCGCGACAAGCCCACGACCCTGGAGGCCCAGTTCCTCAAGGAGATCCGTCCCGCCACGGACACGGTGCGGCGGATCAACCCTTAGGCCCACTCTTCGCGCCCCACTCTTCGCGCCAAGGGTTGAAATCCGTGCTAGAGTGTCGAGATACGACCCTTCACAGACCTGTTCGCCGCGCGTCGCGGCGGCGGCGCCCGAGTTGAGCATGACCTTGGACAATACCCTCGAGATCGAAGCCGAGACCCGCACGGGCCAGATCAAGATCCACAAGGCCGAGGATTTCGAGGGCATGCGCAAGGCCGGCAAGCTGGCCGCGGAATGCCTGGACATGCTGATCCCGCACGTTCAGCCGGGCGTCTCGTCCGACGAGCTGGACCGCCTGGCCCGCGAGTTCATCCTGGACCACAAGGCCCTGCCCGCCTGCCTCTATTATCGCGGCTATCCGAAGACGGTGTGCATCTCGCGCAATCACGTGGTCTGCCACGGCATCCCGGGCGACTGGGCCCTGCGCGAGGGCGACATCGTCAATATCGACGTGACCGTAATCGTCGACGGCTGGCACGGCGACACCTCGCGCATGTATGGCGTCGGCGAAGTGGGCCCGCGCGCCCGTCGCCTGGTCGAGATCACCTACGAGGGCATGAAGCGCGGCCTCGACGCCGTGAAGCCGGGCGCGACCCTGGGCGACATCGGCCACGCCATCCAGTCCTATGTCGAGGCGCAGCGCTGCTCGGTCGTGCGCGACTTCTGCGGCCATGGCCTGGGCAAGGTGTTCCACGACGCCCCGAACATCCTGCACTTTGGCCGCCCCGGCCAGGGCGCGGTGCTGAAGCCGGGCATGTTCTTCACCGTCGAGCCGATGGTGAACCTGGGCAAGCCCGCCGTGAAGGTGCTGAACGACGGCTGGACCGCCGTGACCCGCGACAAGTCGCTGTCGGCCCAGTGCGAGCACTCGATCGGCGTCACCGAGGACGGCTACGAGATCTTCACCGGCTCGCCGGCCGGCCTGTTCCAGCCGCCGATCCTGGGCGGCTGACCGGGGCTGGATGCGGCCGCAACGCCAAAGGGCATCCAAAACGTCTGGACAACTCTAAAGCGATAACGCCTACTGCTCGTCCAGAGTCGAGGGCGTGATGGTCAGCGTTTCATCCTTGATGATCTCCGATGTCTCGGCGGACGAGGCGCTCGCGCCCATCAAGCCCGCGCGCAAGTCGGCCCATGCCCATCATCTGGGCCACCGCGAGCGGCTGCGGGCGCGCGCCAAGGCCGGCGGTCTGGTCGCCCTGCCCGACTACGAGCTTCTGGAGCTCTTTCTGTTCCGCACCATCCCGCGCGGCGATGTCAAACCGCTGGCCAAGAGGCTGCTGACCCGGTTCGGCTCGTTCGGCGGGGTGCTGGGCGCGTCGATCGAGGAGCTGTGCACGGTCTCCGGCATCGGCGAAGCCGCCGCCATGGACATCAAGCTGCTGCACGAGGCCACGCTGCGCGCCGGCCGCGACAAGATCGTCAAGCGCCCGGTGATCAGCTCATGGAGCGCCCTGCTCGGCTATGTTCGCGTGGCCCTGGCCAACGAGTCGCGCGAGCAGTTCCGCGTCTTGTTTCTCGACAAGAAGAACCAGCTGATCGCCGACGAGGTGATGAACCGCGGCACGGTCGACCACGCCCCGGTCTATCCGCGCGAGGTGATGCGGCGGGCGCTGGAGCTGTCGTCCAGCAATATCATCCTGGTGCACAACCATCCCACTCCACCTATTTCCATCACGCTCGATCACGCTCCTAACCGTTGAATCACTTGAACTTTTAGGCTTGTCGTAGCGCAGGACGTTGTGGCATATTGGGGTCGGTTTTGAGGGGGATCGATCGCCCTTGTGACCCCAGTCGCCGACCCCTGCTAGCCGTCTGGCGACCCCACTTGAAAGCCAATGGGAGAGCCCAGTGCCAAGCCTTACCGATGGAGAAATTCGCCGCGCGCTGAAGCAGGTGGAGCAGACCGGCAAACAGCTAAGCCTGGTCGATGGCGAAGGACATGGCACCGGTCGCCTTGTCCTGGTCATGAAGCCCATGCCCACGCGCGTCACCGCCGATTGGATGGCGCAGCAGTGGCGCGATCAGAAGCGCTTCAAGAAGAAACTGGGCTCATACCCATCCATGTCGCTCAGCAAAGCGCGCGAAGTTTTCACACGCGATTTTGCCGACATGATCCAGAAGGGCCGCAGCATCAAGATTGCCGGCGACACACGTCCAGGCACCGTGGCCGATCTCTTCGAAGCCTATGTCGCTCACCTGAAGGCATCCGAAAAGTCATCTTGGAAAGAGGCTGAAAAAGGCCTCAACAAGATCGCCGACACCCTCGGCCGCAATCGGCCCGCTCGCGACATCGAGCCCGACGAAATCACCGATCTCATCCGACCGATCTATGACCGCGGTAAGCGCTCCATGGCAGATCACGTCCGCAGTTACATCCGATCCGCATATAGCTGGGGTCTGAAATCGGAACACGACTACCGCAACGCGTCGCAGCGGCGTTTCCGGCTGGTCTACAATCCCGCCGCCGGCATCCCCACAGAGCCCAAGAAAGTCGGCACTCGCTGGCTTGATGAAGAAGAATTCCTGCGCCTGTACCGTTGGCTTGAATGTCCGGACGCGCCCGTGCATCCGCCTTACACGCGGGCCGTTCGCATTCTCATGCTCACGGGGCAGCGCGTGGAGGAAATCGCCCGCCTGCATGTCGATCAGTGGGACGCGAAGGAGCGGATCATCGACTGGTCAAAGACCAAGAATGGCAAGCCACACGCCATTCCGGTCCCGGAAGTGGCGGCGGAGTTAATCGAATCGATCAAGCCCAACGCACACGGCTGGTTTTTCCCCTCCGCGACCGACCCAACCAAACCCGTCAGCCACGGCACGCTGTACTCTTTCATGTGGCGTCAGCGCGAGCGCGAGGTGATCCCTGTCGTGACCAACCGCGATCTGCGCAGAACCTGGAAGACGCTCGCAGGTCAGGCCGGCCTCTCCAAGGAAATTCGCGACCGCATACAGAACCACACGCTCCAGGATGTCAGTTCGAAGAGCTACGATCGTTGGAGTTACATGCCCGAGAAGCGGGCAGCCATGAAGAAGTGGAATGCATTCGTCCGAGCGATGCTAACCAAGAAGCGACCCAAGCCGGCAAGAGAGACATCTAGACCGAATATCCGTTCGGGCGTTGAAGGCGCCACCCAACATGCAGCCTGAGAGGCGTCCGCAAAATCGCTCTAAGCCGTCAAGTGCTCTATAAGGATTGACAATCCCAGACCGAAAAGCGCGATCCCAGCGACAGCCTCCGCAATGCGGCCGAAGTGCTCGCCGATCAGCCGACCGATAAGCATGCCCCCCGACGACATGAGGAACGTCGCAAGGCCAATCGCGGTCGCAACCACAACAATGTTGACGTTCAGAAAGGCCAAAGAGACGCCGACGGCCATTGCATCGAGGCTCGTGCCGATTGCGGTTGCCATCAAGACTGTAAACGATCGGCCCACTGGCTTGGCGTCGGCTTTCTTCCATACGGCCGCATAGAGCATATGAAGACCAACCGCAGCGAGCAGGCCAAAGGCGAGCCAGTGATCAACAGCCTGGACGAAGCTGCTCGCGGCAACGCCGGCAGCCCAACCGATAACAGGCGTGATCGCCTCGACTACACCAAAGACCGCGCCGCTGCGTAGCGCTTCTGAATATCGCGGGCGGCCAAGGGCTGCGCCTCTACCCACGGAAACCGCAAAGGCATCGACGGACATGCTGAAAGCAAGCAGGACGACTGCAAAAGGGGACATAGCAGGATAACCAAACGGACATTGAACCGGGTGGCCCTCACCTGTCCGACAAAGGCGAGTTTCACCACGGTCTGGCCGGGCCGGTGAAACCGGCTGATCACACCACGCGCATCGCGCGAGCCTGTTGGCGTGATCCCGCTGTCTGAGCGGTGGCTACTCCCCGATGCGGAAGAGATAGGAAACGACATCGGCAAAGTCCAAATCTAAAAGTCGATACCCATCAGATACTTGCGCTTATAATACTCATTTGCAGGTGGAGCCTTGGTCTTCAGGCTTCGGACGGCCCGCAGCCAAGCGGTCTGGTAGGATGACTGCCGCATCCTGCGGCTGGGCGCTAGGAAAATTGTAATCTTCCTGCTACATATATGCTCAATATGTAGTGTGAAGGTGTCAAATGCCCACTCCCCATAACCCTCCAGCAGCCGTGCGGCGCGCCCTGCGCAAGCTCGGCGCGGACATCCATGACGCTCGCCGTCGCCGCAAGCTGCCCATGGCGGTCGTGGCCGAGCGGGCTTTCACGTCGCGCTCGACCCTGCAGAAGGTCGAGGCAGGCGACACCAACGTCAGCGTCGGCATTTATGCCGGCGTGCTTCAAGCCCTCGGCCTGCTCGACGGTCTGACCCGGGTCGCCGACATCAGCAACGACAGTGTCGGCCAGGCGCTCGCCAGCGCCGAGTTGCCCAAGCACATCCACTTGAAGCGGTCGGCGGGATCGTCCCGCGATGGCTGACTTCGAGGTTCATATCGACCTTAACGGCCGCACCCGCCTGATCGGATTGGCGAGAAGCAATCGTGTGCGAGGCGCCGAGACCATCCTCTTTGAATATGAAGGTGCTTGGCTGCAAGACCCGGAGCGCTTCTCGTTGGAGCCCGCTCTGGCGCTGACCCGCGGCGCCTTCGCGCCGCCAGCCGGCCTTGCCACCTTCGGCTCGATAGGCGATTCCGCACCCGACACATGGGGACGCCGCCTCATGCAGCGCGCTGAGCGCCGCCTTGCTGATCGCGAAGGCCGTGCCGTCCGCACTCTTGTCGAAAGCGATTATTTGCTCGGTGTCGCCGACGAAACCCGGCTCGGCGCACTTCGCTTCCGCTGGGTCGGCGAAGACGCGTTCCAGGCGCCAATCCGCGCCGGCGTTCCAGCTTTGATCGAACTTGGCCGACTTCTCCAGATCACCGAGCGCATCCTGCGCGACGAGGAGACGGAGGAAGATCTCCAGCTCATCTTCGCTCCCGGCTCCTCCCTCGGCGGCGCACGCCCCAAAGCATCAGTAATCGATCAGCACGGTCACCTCTCCATCGCCAAATTCCCGAAGGAGACGGACGACTACAGCATGGAGACCTGGGAGGAGATTGCTCTGCGGCTGGCTGGCCGCGCCGGCATCACAACTCCTCAACACGAGCTGATCAGCGTAGCCGGTAAGGCCGTCATGCTTTCGCGACGCTTTGATCGCGATGGCGCCATCCGAATTCCGTTCCTGTCGGCAATGGCGATGATGGGCGCGAAGGATGGCGAGCGCGGCAGCTACCCGGAGATTGTCGACGCTCTTGCCGAACATGGCGCCCAGGGCAAGACGGATGCCCATGCCCTTTATCGGCGCGTGGTCTTCAACGTCCTGATCTCCAATGTCGACGATCACCTTCGCAATCACGGCTTCCTGTGGCTGGGCAAGGCAGGCTGGTCGCTCTCACCGGCCTACGATCTCAATCCCGTCCCGACCGATCTCAAGGCGCGGGTGCTGACGACGAACATCGATCTCGACGAAGGCACGTGCTCGCTCGAACTGCTGGAGGCCGCCTCCGAGTATTTCGCGCTCACACTGCCGCAGGCGCGCGCGATCATCAAAGAGGTTGCGACCGTGACCGCGACATGGCGGGACACCGCCAAGGCGGTGGGCGCCCGCGCCACCGAGATCAACCGTATGGCCAGCGCCTTCGAGCACGACGACCTCAAGCGGGCGTTGATCCTATGACGCCAGGACGGGTGGCAAGTGGGGGACACAAATGAATAAGCAAGAAGATGATCTTTCGAATGAAGCAACGGCGCTCGCAGACATCCTGAAATGGTCTGCGGATCTGCCAGCCTGGCAGCGCGACACGCTGCGCCGCCTCTGTAACCAACCTAAACTGGAAGCCACGGATGTCGCGGAGTTGGCCGCGATCTGCAAGGGCCTCGATCAGGGCACCCCACTCGACGCCAGCCACATCCGCGATCCCGCCGCGAGCCATGCCGTGGTGACGCTCGGCGCCCTTTACGGTCTGTCCAACGTCAACGCCCTCGCTCCCGGCGAACGGCTGTCCTTCGGCAAAGCGGGCCTCACCATCATCTACGGCGACAACGGCGCCGGCAAATCCGGCTATGCCCGCGTCCTGAAGCAGCTCTGCCGGGCGCGCTCGCCGAAGGGCGACGCGATCCTGCCAAACATCTACGCCGCCACGAGCGGCGCGCCAGCCGCCAGCGTCGAGTTCTTCATCGGCGCCCAAAAACGCAACGCCGCTTGGACGCAGGGCAGCTCGCCAGACGCCATGCTGTCCGCCGTCAGCGTCTTCGACTCACGCACGGCCAATATCCATGTCGAGAACACCAACGACCTCGCGTATACGCCGCTGCCGCTACGCATCCTCGCGGGCCTCGCGCAAGTCTGCCAGGACGTGAAGAGCAAGCTGGCCGCCGAAATCAAGGCCCTCCAGGAGCAAACGCCCACCATCCTGACGACGCCGGACTGCAAGCAGAACACTCCGGTCGGCAAGCTGATCGCCGGTCTCTCGGGCAAGACGAAGCCGGAAACCGTCGAGAAACTCGCCGGCCTCACCGCCGAGGACGAGACGCGCCTTCAAACGCTCACCGCCGATTTGTCGAGCGATCCGGCTCGCACAATCCGCCAGCTTCAGGGCCAAGAGACGCGCATCACCGGCATCATAACGCAGCTTCAGCGCCTGGCCGCATCCGCCACGGATGACAATCGCACGGCCCTTCGCGATGCCCACACGAACCTTGCGAATGCGCGCATGGCCGCCGCCGCAGCGTCCGCCAACCTGTTCTCCAAGGAACCGTTGGCGGACATCGGCTCGGATGTCTGGAAGATCCTGTGGGAAGCCGCCCGCGACTATTCGCGAGCGGCGGCCTATCCCAAACAGCCTTTCCCGGTGACCGGTAGCAAAGCGCACTGCGTCCTATGTCAACAGCCGCTCAGCGAGGAGGCCTCGAGACGGCTCAGCAGCTTCGAGGCCTTTGTGCAGGACGAAAGCAAACGTCGCGAGCAGGAGGCGGCGGACTCCTATGACGACGCCCTGCAGGGCGTCTCGGCCGCGGCAGTCTCGATAAAAGATCTCGCTGCAATCGTCTCATTGATACGAGACGATATCGGCCGCGAGGATCTCGCAAGCGCTTTGCGCCGCGACATGCTCCACCTCGCATGGCGGTTGCGAGCAGTCCTGCGCACCCACGTTCTCGCGACACCGACGGCCCTTCCTCCTGCTGCCGCCCTCTCTCTTGATCCGCTACGCGCAGTGCTGGCCGGCATCGCCGGGCGCATTCAGGCCCTGCAATCCGACGCCAGTTCACCGGAGCGCGCCATGCTCATCACTGAATGTGACGGCCTCAGCGACCGCAAATGGCTCGGCGTTGTGAAGACCGATGTGCTCGCCCAAATCGTTCGCCTCAAAGCCATCGAAGCGATCGAGAAGGCCAGCAAGGACACGGCGACGAACAAGATCACCACCCAGAGCGCCCGTATTGCCCAGGCGCTCGTTACCAACCGCCTGCGCGGACGGTTCGCAATCGAAGTCGACAAGCTCGGCGTCGCCGGCCTCGCGATCGAGCTTCAGCAAGCCAAGACCACCGCCGGCGTTCCCTTCTTCCAGGTCAGGCTGATCAACAAGCCGAACGAACCAGTGGGAAAGGTCCTCAGCGAAGGCGAGCATCGCTGCGTCGCGCTCGCCGCCTTTCTCGCCGAGCTATCGACCATCGATGCGCAATCGGCGATCGTGTTCGACGATCCGGTGTCGTCACTCGATCACTTGCATCGAGACAAGGTCGCCGCCCGTCTAGCAGAAGCTGGCCAGACTCGCCAGGTGATCGTCTTCACCCACGACATGGCGTTTCTGCTCTTGCTCGACGAAGCCTGCCGGACGACAAAGGATCGAGAAGCGACGCCTGTGGCGTATCGCCTGATCAGCCGCGGCACCGAAAATGCTGGTTACTGCCATCAGGATCCCCCGGCCAACGTCATGCCGCTCGACAAGGTCATTGACGGCATGAGAGCGCACCTCGCAAACGTCAAGATCCACCATGAACGCGGCGACCAGGCGAAATGGCTGCGCGAGGTCACGTCGTTCCAGGATCAACTTCGAACCACGTGGGAGCGCGCCGTCGAGGAGGCCGTCGGGCCGGTGATCCGCCGCTTGTCACGCAAGGTCGACACCACGGGACTGATCAAACTCACCGTACTAACGGATGGCGACTGCACCGCGATGCGGTTAGCGTTTGGGCGTTGTTCCGCCCTTCTTCACAGCCAGCCGGGAGAGCTCAATCCGCGGCTACCCGAACCGACGGCCATCGAAGCTGAGATTGATGCACTGGAGAAGTGGATTGCAGATATCCGGGCCCGGCAGGAGAAAGCCGCATAATTATGCTTCTCGCCAAGCCGTCGATATCGATCGGTGTGCAAGGGAATGTCGGGCGCCGCCGGGCGCGTGGAGAAGTGATCGCCTACACCGAACCGCCCAGCGCCTTCAGCATTATTGCGGTGTCCCAGGCGAAGTTTCGCCACTCAACGGGTTGGTCTGCCGCGATCCGGATCACCTGACACATCGGCATGTCAATCAGCGCTCCGGTCGATCTTGCGGTGGCCCGCATTGTTACGGTGCAGACGACGATATCGTCGCCGCATGTGTGGAAGACGGGGTCTGTCGGTTTGATATCGACCCAAGTCTCGACGAACGAGTCGATCCAGCGCCCGAACTCTTCGCGGCCTCTCCATTGGCCTCCATAGGGCAGGGAATCCGGCTGGTGTAGAACGATGTCGGGATGCAACGTTTCGAGCAGTGCAGCTCTATCGGCTGGCACTCCCGAAGCAGAGTAACGGGCTTCCGCCTCATAGAAACGCATCAGAGCGCGAAGTGCCGGTGTTTGTGCATCCATAATTCTAGCATAGACATTCGCCAGATATCTCGGCCACCCGTTTCCTGCGGTTAAACTCATTCGGCGTCCGATTTCCGCGCGCTTGTGCGCGGCCAAATTCTCGGGATGCAGGAAGTCCGGGGCCGCTATTCGGCGGCCACGGCATAGGTCGCCTCGCCTCGCCGCCCTCCGCTTCGGACGGTTGGGCGCGGCGCCTTGGCGCGGTGATTGTTGAAGATGCTCAAATCGATCTTCCACCCATTCGGTGGGAATCTGGCTGCGCGATCCCGATGGATGCGTGGTGGCCATCGCCAGTATCAGGGGTGGCAAAAACGAAGTGCCGAGCTCCGCCACGAGCCCTCCTGTAGTGATCGCGCCGTTCGCCAAATCTGATCCACGCGGATCTCACGCGGGTTGATTCTAGCTCAACGGCTCTGTGCTCAGCCGGAAAGTCTCAATTGCGGCAATACGGAAAGACGGGTTGAGGGGGAATGCCTTCCCCCCGGCCGGCGCCTTGGTCGCCGGCACACCCCCTTCTGCGGGGAGATCCCCGCAACGCCCCCTTTAGAGTAAGAGTGCGGACAGGTTTGCCGTGACGGGTTGAGGGCTGGAGGAGAGGCCTCCGGCGCCCGTCGCGGAGACCCGCGATGTCCAGAAAGACGGCAAGCGCTCGCGCCGGCTCAGACCGGGCGAACCTCTATGACGAGATCACCGACAAAATCGTCGCCGAGCTAGAAGCCGGCCGCGTCCCATGGGTGCAGCCTTGGGGGACGGCGGCGGTGAAGGCGCCGCTCGCCATGCCGAGGAACGCCGCCACCGGCCGGCAATACTCAGGCATCAATGTGCTGATCCTTTGGGGTGCCGTGATCGAACACGGTTATGCCGCACAGACCTGGCTCACCTTCCGCCAGGCGCTCGCACTAGGCGGCAATGTCCGCAAGGGCGAGCACGGCACGACCGTCGTCTACGCTGACCGCTTCGTGCCCGACGATGAAAAACGCCGCGTACGTGAAACCGGCGAGGAAGCCCAGGCGATCCCGTTCCTGAAGCGGTTCACGGTGTTCAACGCCGCCCAGTGCGAGAACCTCGCCGATGACGTTGCCGTTGCTGCGCCGCCTCCGCCGCCCGGATTGATCGAGCCCAGAGTCGAGGCGCTCATCCGCGCAACCGGCATCGACTTCCGTATCGGCGGCAACCGCGCCTTCTACGCGCCGGGGCCCGATTTCGTCATGGTCCCGCCGCCGCAGGCCTATTTCGAACCCATCAACTGGCATCGCACGGCCCTGCACGAACTGGGGCATGCCACAGGTCACGCCTCGCGAGTCGGCCGCGACCTGTCCGGCTCGTATGGCACGAAGAAATACGCGTTCGAAGAACTGGTCGCCGAGATGAACGCTGCCTTCTGTTGCGCATCGCTCGGCATCGTACCGACCGTGCGGCACGCCGATTACATCGGTTCGTGGCTCGAAGTGCTGCGCGAAGACAATCGCGCCATTGTCCGTGCCGCGTCCCAGGCAAGCAAGGCGGCGGATTGGCTGCTCGGTCTGGTGCCGGCCGACAGCACCGAACTACAGGCGGAGCCTTCGACTAACAGGAGGGCGACATGATCCTCCTCACGCCCGAGCTGCGCGAGCAACTCCTCGCCAACGGCCGTGATCGCGACGTCGATCACGTTCCTGTCGTCAAGTTTTTCAACCCGCTCGGCGAAGGCGTCTGGCTCGCGACCGAGCTTGACGCGGACGGCGACACCCTGTTCGGCCTCGCCGATCTCGGTGAGCCCGAGCTGGGCTCATTCAGCCTCGCCGAAATGATCGCCGTCAGGCTTCCGCTCGGTCTCGGCATCGAACGCGACATTCTCTTCGAGGGACTGTTTCCGATCACGGTCTGGGCCGAAACGGCGCGGCGAACCGGCAGCATCCGGGAAGCCGAGCGCGTACTTCACGCCGTCCATCGGTCCAAGCAAGAGGACGGCTGATGCTCGTCCGTCACGGGCAACGGCTAACGCTGTACGAGCACGCGCGCGGCCCGCCTCGCAAAAAGCGACTCGAGCGCGAATGCTCTGGGACCCTTGAAGCGCTTTCGATGGCGAAATGCCATCCTACGTCATAGCCTCTTTCAAGGACTGCCCAAGACTTATCAAATTCCCCTCGCTGTCGTGAAACCAGCAGCCAAGTTCCGCTGATCCCTTGCTGGGATAGTTGCCGGCGACGTGCGCTATGCCATCGATGGTCTTTAGCCGGCCGCTTTCATACTCGAGAAAGTTGACGCCGCGACGCTTGAGCTCATCGACGACGGAGCGGACGTCATCAACGGTGATCGCGAGCTGTGTAAAGTCTCCGGCCGATCGGCCGCTTGAGAGGAATATCGAAAACTCACTCGCACCGATACAATAGCGCAGGCCACCGGGGCGTTCCTCCGTTGGCCTCACGCCGAGCTTTTCCAGATACCATCGTCGCGCGCGGTCGAGATCCTGTGCCGGGAGGCGCGTTGCTGCGCTGAGGTATTTCTCTTCCACGGCCAACATCATTCCTCCGCCCGATGTACAGGAAGCCCCTCGATTTGCTCCAGCAGCATCGCAATCTTGGCGGGCTCCGTGAGCATCGCGTCATGTCCCGCCGGCCGTGCGTCAATCATCTCAATCCCAAGAGCCATGGCGTGCTCCGCCTGTTCGGGAATGAGATCTGAAGTCCGAATGTACGCCCTTGGCAAACGGTTGAGAGCCCTCGCAGAGAAGTGGAGGGATTGCGCAAACGTGCGCCACGGTTGCCCCACCAAACGACTGGCCAAGATCACTGCCATCTCGCTATCGAACGATCCAAGTTTCTCGATAGGGATCATCGGAGCGATGCGGTCCTCGACGACCAGCGCTTCGATATCATGTATCGGCGCGAGATCGGCGAAGGATCGCCCATTCGCGCCCACAAAGGCGTCGAGATACACGATCCGCTCTATCCTATCCGGCATACGGTCTGCCACCCCTGTAATCACAAGCCCTCCATAGCTGTGGCCCACCAGCGTTACATCGCGAATGTCCTCTCGAATTATGAGATTGTGCACATCCTCGATATGGGCATCGAGATCGACGTGAGCGCAAGGCTCGTCGATTGCCATGCCGGATAGTGTCGGCGCCCAAGTTCTGTGACCTCGATCGTCAGCAAGTTGTCGAACCGTCGCCCAACACCAACCGCCGTGCCAAGCACCGTGGACAAACACAAACCGCCGAGATCTGCTCGCGTGAGACATCCTCACCACAATAGGTCGACAAGACGCAGCTTCAAATTGGCTTGCCGCGTCTCACCGACGCCTCCATCGCGGCCCACGGCTGCCGCCCGTCAAGAACGCGAGCCTATCCCCGGCCGCGCGGCCCCCTTCGCAAGCAGCGCCGCGATCGATCATTTCTATACCCGGGTATAGTTGCAATATACCCCTATGGGTATGTATGAAACCCGCGGCGCGCATTGAAGACCAGCAATAATTCACGCTCCGGAATCCAGCCCTGCAAGGGCTGGATTTTTCATTGGCACAGCAAGGGATCGCTATGAACCCGCGACCTAGCGGTCAGGCCGACGATTGCGACAGCAGACGCTCGACGTCTGCACTCGTCTATCGCCGGCTCGGCCACGCTCAGGGCGACGACACGATTGTCGAGAGCCGCGCGAACCACTTCGCGCTGCTTTGATGCGTGCCGCCTCCTGAGCCAGGCATCAGGAGGCAGGAATGACCTACCAATTTTTCAGCGCACGCCTGCGCAGCGCCAGCTCATCGGAGATCCGCCCGCGTCTCGCACTGGCGCGCCGGCGTCTCGGGTGCGGGTGGCGCCAACAACCAAGCTGAGCGCTGCGCTCCATGCGGCGGGCGCCACGGTCGCTCGCCGTCGATACCTAACCCCATACATCAACGCCCATTGGGAAGGCGCTCCTCGTGCTGGCAGACCCGGAAAATCAACGCGACAATCACGCGCGCGCCGCAGTGCTCGATGAAGCGCATATCGGCGACATCAAGGGCGCATTCGGCTCGATCCAACGCGGCGACGAACTGCCGCGCGCGAGCCTCAAAGCCCGCCTCACGACCCTACTGGCTATCATTGGGCCGGGTCTGATCGTCATGGTCGGCGACAACGATGCCGGCGCCTTCGGCACCTACACGCAGGCTGGCCAAGTCTATGGCACGCGCCTGTTGTGGGTACTGCTGGTGCTCGTACCTGTGCTCTACGTCAATCAGGAGATGGTGCTGCGGCTCGGCGTGGTGACCGGCGTCGGTCACGCGCGGCTCATTCTCGAACGCTTCGGCAAGTTCTGGGGCGCCTTCAGCGTCATCGACCTCTTCATCCTGAACGCCCTCACCATCGTCACCGAGTTCATCGGCATCAGTCTGGGCATGGATTATCTGGGCATCCCGAAGATGTTCGGCGTGCCGATCTCCGCGGTACTGATTGTCGCCGCAGCCAGCACAGGGTCGTTCAAGCGTTTTGAGCAAGTCTGCATGGCGCTGGTGGCGGGATCGCTCCTGCTCGTGCCGATCTTTGTGATGGCTCACCCAAGCGGCGGACAGATGCTGCACGATTTCGTCGTTCCCGGCCTGCCGAAGGGCTCGGACCTGTCGGCCGTGGTGCTGCTGATCATCGCCATCATCGGCACCACCATCGCGCCTTGGCAGCTCTTCTTCCAGCAGTCCTACCTGATCGACAAGCGCATCACGCCGCGCTTCATGAACTATGAGCGCACCGACCTGTGGATCGGCATCGCCATCGTGATCATAGGCGCTGCGGCGATCATCGCCTTCACCGCCGCGACCTTTGCCGGCCACCCGGAATTCGGCAATTTCACCGACGCCGAAGGGGTCGCCCAGGGGCTGCAGAAGTATGTTGGCCACGTCGCCGGCGTGCTCTTCGCACTGGCCCTGATTGACGCCTCGATCATCGGCGCCGCGGCTGTAGGGCTTGCGACCTCTTATGCCCTGGGCGACGTGCTGGGGCTGAAGCACTCACTGCATCGTAAGATCTCCGATGCGAAGGGCTTCTACGCCGTCTTTGCCGGTATCCTGTTCGTATCGGCGATTGTCGTTCTGGTCCCCGGTAGTCCGCTAGGCCTGCTGACCGTCGGCGTGCAAGTGTTGGCCGGCGTTCTGTTGCCCTCGGCGACAGTGTTCCTGCTGCTCCTCTGCAACGACACCGAGGTGGTGGGTCCGTGGGTGAATGGACTCTTCGCCAACCTCTTCACATCCGCAGTCATCGCCGTCTTGGTCGTGCTGTCCCTGGTGCTGACCGCCAGCGTGCTGTTCCCCGACATCAGCGCCCAAACCATCATCCTGATCCTGGAGATCGGCGCAGCGGTTTCCGCGGTCAGCGCCGCAGCTTTCTTTACCTACCGGCGCCTGCATCCCGCGGCGCCCAAGGTCGCCGTCGACACCAGCCTCCGCGCTACCTGGCGGATGGCCCCGCTGGCGCTCCTTAAGGCGCCGCAGCTCTCCGCCGAGGTGCGGATCGGTCTGACTGTCCTCCGCACCTATCTGTTGATCGCGATGATCCTGGTGATCGTTCGTGTCGTGGAGGTTGCCCTTGGCCACTGACCCTGCCGTCACCAGCCTTCTGGCCAAGGCATTCCACCAGGCTCATCCTGTTGAAGAGGTTTGCCATGACTCCTAACGCCACCGATGCCCCTCATGCGCCCGTCCACGAGACGGTCTCCCTGGTCTCCATGTTCAAGCATGGCGTCGTGGACGCCAACGGCGCCCCGGCCGGCCGCCTGGAAGACGTTGTCGCCGTCTTGCGGGACAATGACTATCCACTGCTGAAGGGCCTCCTGGTCGGCAGCGGCCCGGTCTTCGTGCCGATGGCGGACGTCATCGAGATCAAGCCCGATGGCGCTGTACGGATCGCGGCGGGAGAACGACGCCCCTTCTCACAAGAGGCTGGGGAAACGCTGCTGAAGGCCGAGATGCTCGGCCGGCGTCTGGTCGATCTGCCGCGCGGCGTGTTGGTCAAGGCGCACGACGTGCGCTTCGACGCAACCCCGTCGGGTTGGCGCGTGGTCAGCGTGGACGTGCACAAGCATAGCTGGCTGCACTTCGGCTCGCATGAGCACCACCCGGCCCGGGACTGGCACGACTTCCTGCCGCTCACCCGCGACGCAGCGCAGGCCAGGTCTACATCATCGCTCGGCCGCATCGAGGCGCTGAAGCCGGCTCAGATCGCCGATATTATTGAACGCGCTCCGAGCCAAGAGCAGGATGTCTTGCTGGCTTTGGTGCATAACGATCCCAGCTTGGAAGCCAATGTCTTCGAGGAGTTGGACGATGACAAGCAGGCACAACTGCTGAAATCGCGCAACGACGACGAGGTGGCCGACGTACTGTCGCGCATGCGCGCCGACGATGCGGCCGACGCGATCATGGAGTTGCCGCAGGAACGCCGGCAGAACGTGCTCGATCGTCTCCCGACGGCGACGAAGATGAAGGTCAGCATGCTGCTCGGCTTTAATTCGGCGACGGCGGGCGGCCTGATGGGCGCCGATTTCCTCGCCGTGCCGGAGGATCGCACGATCGGCGATGCGCTTGAGCAACTGCGAACACTGACAACCGTGCAGCCCGAGGCCTTGGTGACGATTCACAGCCTGAATGCGGACGGCGTCTTGGCCGGAACGCTAAGCGTGGTGCGCGCCCTGCAACTTAGTCCCTCGACATTACTTCGCGACGCAGTCGACGCGCGCGCAATCGTCGCATCGCCTGATGACGACATCATTGCGGTGACCACGCGGATGGCCGACTTCAACTTGTTGAGCTTGCCGGTTGTTGATGCCGAGGGGAAATTGCTGGGGTTGGTGACCGTAGACGACGCGCTGGAAGCCGCCATCCCGCAGGACTGGGCCCGGCGCGAGGGGGCAAGTGGCTCGCCGCAACGTCGACTGGGATGATGTCCGCCACCCACGGATTCCAGTCCAACGAGACGACCATCCTCGTCTTCCTCCATGCTGCGGGCCACCGCCCTACATGAATGACTCATGACCCCCACTGTCGCCCAGGACGCATCCACACGCACCCGCGAACCCCAGCATTGGGCGGCCCTCGGCGCGCTAGGCATCGTCTATGGCGATCTCGGCACCAGCCCGCTCTACACTCTCCAGACCGTCGTCCAGGCAACCGGCGGACATTTCACGACCGCCAGCGCGCTAGGCATCCTGTCGCTGCTCGTCTGGACCCTGATCATCACCATTTCGATCAAATATTGTCTGTTCGTCATGCGCGCCGACAACCATGGGGAAGGCGGAATCCTTGCCCTGATGTCGCTGGTCGGCGCCAACAGATTCAAAGGGACCGCCAAAATCCTGGCCGTCATGGGCCTGCTCGGCGCGGCCTTGCTCTATGGCGACGGCGTCATCACGCCGGCCATCTCGGTGCTCAGCGCGCTCGAAGGCGTCAATGTCGTGACGAGTTCGCTCAAGCCCTTCGTCATGCCGGCGGCCGTCGCCATCCTGATTGTCTTCTTCGCAGCCCAGCGGTTCGGCACGGCTAGAATTGGCGCCGCCTTCGGCCCGATCATGCTGCTCTGGTTTCTCGTTATCGCGGTCCTCGGGCTCACCGGGATCGTTCGCAATCCCAGCGTCCTCACCGCCCTCGATCCGCGTCACGCAATCGGCTTCCTGGCCCATAGCGGAGGAAACGGGATGCTGGTGCTCGGCGGCGTCTTCCTCTGCATCACCGGGGGCGAGGCGCTTTACGCCGACATGGGACACTTCGGGCCCGGCCCCATACGCCTGTCCTGGTACGCGATCGTGCTGCCGTCGCTGCTGCTCAGCTACGCCGGACAGACCGCCTTGCTCATCCAGAAGGGTACGATCGAAGGCAATCCGTTCTTTCAGCTTTGCCCCACATGGGGAGTCTATCCGCTTGTGTTCTTGGCGATGATTGCCACCATCATCGCCAGCCAGTCGATCATCACGGGTTCGTTCTCGATGACACGGCAGGCGATGCAACTCGGCTGGCTGCCCGGCTTTCATATTCGCCAGACGTCCGACAAGGTTTACGGCCAGATCTACGTGCCCGTCGTAAACTGGATGATGATGGTGGCGACCATCGGAATCACCATCGCCTTCGGCAGTTCCGACAGGCTTGCCGGCGCCTACGGCACGGCGGTGTCGACAACGATGCTGCTGACCACCTGCCTGCTCTTCACGGCTATGCGGAAAACATGGCGTTGGCCGCTCGCGGTTTCGATCCTAATCGCCGGACTCTTCCTGATCGTCGATGTCGGATTCTTTGGCGCCAATCTGCTGAAGATAGCCGAAGGCGGCTGGCTGCCCCTGACCTTCGGCGCGCTCGTCTTCTTCCTGATGCTGACCTGGCGGTCGGGGATCGATGCGGTTCGCGAGAGCCTGGCGCATGCGTCGGAAGCACCCGAGAAATTTGTCGCTGACTTGGCCGCCGGCAAGGTGCCCCGTGTCCCCGGCACGGCGATCTTCTTGACCCGGACCTATCAGAAAATCCCGCCGCTGCTGATCGACCACGTCAAACACATGGGCGCCCTCCATCAGTCGGTAATCGCCTTGACGATTCTGTTCGAGGAATCGCCGCGCATCGATGATGAGGAGCGCTGTGGCGTCGAAAAGATTGCCGACGGGATCTGGCGCGTGACGATGCGCTTTGGCTTCGTCGAAATACCAGACCTCACCGCCGCTCTGAAGCGGGTTAAGGGTCTCGATCCGTCGATCGATCTCGATCACGCCATTTATTTCGCGACACGCGATATTATCGTTGCAGGGGCCGGAAGCTCGCTGTTTGCGCATTGGCGTCTTCCAGTGTTCGCCTTTCTTTATCGCAATGCCGTAAAGGTGGTTGATCGCTTCAGCTTGCCGCCCGACCGCGTCGTGGAAATCGCGCGGCAGATCGAGTTGTAAGTCATCTCCGTCAAGTGCGCAGACAAGACAGTCCCGCCGTGGATGCAGCGAAGAAGGCGGTGGACACACCTCTATTCTGCTAAGCTTGCGCCATGACACAGTCGCGCTCTCCCCTCTGGCCAGGCGTGCCACTGGCGCTCATATCGGCAGTGCTCTTCGGTGCCTCGGCGCCATTCGCGAAGCTCTTGCTCGGCTCGATGCCGCCGCAGCTCCTCGCCGGATTGCTCTATCTCGGGGCCGGCATCGGTCTGGTGGCCATCATCGCCAGCAGAGCAGCCTTCGGCGCACCGGTTCCGGAGGCGCCCCTACGGCGCCATGACCTCCCCTGGCTCGCGGCCGTCGTCCTATGCGGCGGGGTAGCCGGACCGCTCCTCTTGATGTTGGGGTTGGCGCGTACGTCCGCCGCCTCCGGGTCCCTACTACTAAACTTGGAAGGACTCGCGACCATGGCGATCGCGTGGGTCGTGTTCCGGGAAAACGTGGATCGGCGGCTAATGCTGGGCGCCTTCGCCATCCTTGCGGGAGCGGCGATCCTCACGTGGAATGGAACAGGTGTACGCATCGACGCGGGCGGTGCCTTTATCGCCGTCGCGTGCCTAGCGTGGGGCATCGACAATAATCTGACGCGCAAACTGTCTTCGGCCGATCCGGTGATCACGGCGGCCATCAAGGGTATCGCGGCCGGCAGTACGAACGTCGCCTTGGCGATGGTGCTTGGCGCGCATCTGCCGACGCCGACCACGATCGCGGCCGCGGCCGCCGTCGGCTTCCTCGGCGTCGGTGTAAGCCTTGTTCTTTTCATGCTTGCGCTTCGCAACCTCGGAGCCGCACGCACCGGCGCCTACTTCTCGCTGGCGCCTTTCATTGGGGCAATCATCGCCGTGGTGCTGCTAGGCGAGCCTTTGACGATCCAATTGATCGCCGCCGGAATGCTGATGATGGTGGGGCTCTGGCTTCATCTCGCGGAGCGGCATGAGCATGAGCATCTACACGATGCCCTAGCGCACGAGCATGTGCACGTGCACGACGAACACCACCAACATGAGCATGACGGTCTGGTAACAGAACCGCATTCGCATTGGCATCGGCACGCGCCCTTGCGGCACGGTCACGCCCACTACCCCGACCTGCATCATCGGCATACGCACGTCGAGGCAAAATGACTGTTCCCGACGACAGTCATCGGCGGTGAGACTTGGGTCTGGCCGGGAAGGCTGCGGCGATGTCCGGGCCGAAAACCCATAAGAGGAAGAGGGCTGCGCCGGTCTTCGCGGCGGGTTGAAAGCCGAGAGAGAGTCTTTCGGCGCCCGTCGCGGAGTAAGTCCCGATGGCCAGTGCCGTTCAGAAGATCACCCTGTCGTCCTCGCGCGACATCCCCCTCAACAAGCTCATCCTCTCCCAGTCGAATGTCCGGCGCGTGAAGGCCGGCGTCTCGATCGAGGATCTCGCGGCGGATATCGCCCGTCGCGGCTGCCTGCTCCAGAGCCTCAATGTCCGCCCGGTTCTTGATGCGGAGGGCGTCGAGACAGGTATGTTCGAAGTGCCTGCCGGTGGCCGGCGCTTCCAGGCGTTGCAGCTCCTCGTCAAGCAGAAGCGCCTTACCAAGACCGCGCCCGTGCCCTGCGTGGTCCGCGATCCCTCCACCAAGATCCTCGCCGAGGACGACTCGCTAGCTGAGAACGTCCAGCGCGTGCCGCTACACCCGCTCGATCAATTCCGCGCCTTCCAGACCCTGCGCGACAAGGGCCTATGCGACGAAGACATCGCGGCCGCCTATTTCGTCGGCGTCAATGTCGTCAAGCAGCGCCTGCGCATCGCCGCGGTGTCGGAGAAGCTTCTCGACATCTATGCCGAGGACGGCATGTCGCTCGAGCAGCTCATGGCGTTCACCGTGACAACGGACCATGCGCGCCAGCTCCAGGTCTGGGACGCGCTCCAGCGGTCCTACAGCCAGGAGCCTTATCAGATCCGGCGCATGCTGACGGAGAAAACCGTCCGCGCGTCGGATCGCCGCGTGCTGTTCGTCGGCATCGGCGCCTACGAGAACGCGGGCGGTGTCGTCATGCGCGATCTCTTCCAGCAGGACGACGGTGGCTGGCTTGAAAATATCGGGCTTCTCGAAACCCTTGTCGCCGAAAAACTGAAGACCGACGCCGAACGTATCGCCACCGAGGGCTGGAAATGGATCGAGGTCGCAGTGGACTTCCCCTACGGTCACGACCACGGCCTGCGCGAGCTCGACGGCATACCGGCCGATCTCACCGACGACGAACGTGCCACGCGTGAAGCGCTGCGCACCGAGTTCGATCAGCTTCAGGCGCAATACGAAGATGCCGACGAACTGCCCGACGAGGTCGACCAGCGCCTCAGCGAGATCGAAACCGCGCTTGAGGCGTTCGAGTCGCGACCGCACATCTTCGATCCGGCCGACATCTCCCGGGCTGGGGTGTTTGTCAGCATCGCTCACGACGGCCAGCTCCAGGTCGATCGTGGCTATGTTCGCCCCGAGGATGAAGCTCCAGTCGTCGAGCCCGGTCAGGAACACCGCGACGATCTCGAGCAGGTTGGGATCGACAACGACACGTCGCCGGTTCAGCGTGTCGTCATCACCATCGGCGGCCAGGCCGAGCCGGAAGACGATGAGGACGACGTCGTTAAGCCGTTGCCGGATCGGCTGCTCAGCGAACTGACCGCGTACCGCACGCTGGCGCTGCGGGATGCCGTGGCGAACAATCCGCATGTCGCGATGACGGCGCTCCTGCACAAACTCTGCCTCGACGCCTTCCAGCACACAGCGACAGGCAACTGTCTCGAAGCGTCGGTGCGGCACGTGTTCTTCTCGATCCAGTCTGCCGACCTCAAGGAGAGCCCGTCCGCCAAGGCGGTTACCGAACGGCACGATGCCTGGAAGGCCGACATGCCGAAGGATGAAGCCGCGCTCTGGGATTGGCTCGCCGCACTGGACGACGCCAGCCGGGCCGCACTGCTGGCGCACTGCGTCTCCTTCGGCGTCAACGCGCTCTACGAGAAAGGCGATCGCTATGGCGGTCCCGGTCTCTCCGTTCACGGCGTCCAACATCGTCTCGCCCAGGCTGACCGCCTCGCACGGGCCGTCGGGCTCGACATGGTCGACGCCGGTTGGCGGCCAACGGTCGAGAATTATCTCGGCCGCGTCACCAAGCCTCGTATCCTCGAAGCGGTGCGCGAGGCGAACGGCGAGCAGTCGGCGCAGCTCATCGACCATCTGAAGAAGGCGGACATGGCGAAGGAGGCCGAACGGCTGCTCAACGGCACCGGCTGGCTGCCCGAGCCGCTCCGGTCTTCCGAAGCGACGACTGCCGACATCGGCGATGCCGACGCCAACGGCGGCGAAGAGGAAGGACTGCCCGCCTTTCTCGCCGACGGTGAAGACAACGCCAGCGAAGACGAGACCGACGCGCCAGTCGTGATCGCCGCCGAGTAACGCCCAGGAGCGGGGCGGCATGAGTCGCCCCGCTTACTTCTCTCCATCGAATTCCCTCCGCCCGGCCATCGCGCTGGGCGATTTCGTTTCAGGAGGCCATCATGGCTGATTTCTTCACGCACTTCTCATGCGTGTTCGATGTCGGCACGCCCGACAACGCGGCGCGCGCGCTCGAACTCTATAATGCGCTGATGGAAGAGAACGCCCGGGAAGACCCGCCCTCGGATGCTTTTCTGCTCTCTATCCAGCCCGAACACGGCGGCGCCGTGCTGTGGATCCGTGATGATGTCACGGGCGATCCACAAACAGTCATCACCTTCGTCCTTCGTTGTGCGGAGATCTTCGATCTCAAGGGTCGCTGGGGTTTTCAATGGGCCAACACATGCTCCCGGCCCCGCATCGACGCCTTCAGCGGCGGGGCCCATTGTCTCGATCTCGCCACCCGCGAAACGATCGCATGGACTGACACGCGCGGCTGGCTCGCGCGGACTTTGTCGCCGGGCCGCGGAAAGCGCGGTGCGCGATGAGCATTCCCGATCACGCGCGCGCCAACTTTCAGACGCTGCTCCACGCTGCGGCAGACGGCAACCTCGCCCTCATGGAATGTGCCGATGCAGCGACCGGCGAGACCCGTTACGTCATCTGCGCCGTCGGACGCGATGGCGCGGATTTCCTGTTCAAGCCCTTTGGCCACCTGGCCGATGGCAATCCCTACGACGCCTATGTGCCGCCGTCTGAGAACCTATCGGACGAATCAGCCTCCTGACACCCCGCGTCGTGACCTGTCTGGACGCGGCGGCCCGTCGGTCAACGGGCAAGCCGTTTCCGCATCGCACGCGATGCGTGACCGCAAGGCCTTCACCGCATCCCGGTCGCCAGCCCCGTCGCAACGGAGATCAGGAGGCGGTCGACAATGTGCAGGGTTCTCAACAAGCATCACGCAGGCGTGCCGGCGAGCGCCGTCTATGTCGGGCGCGGCTCGAAATGGGGCAATCCTTTCCGAATTGGCCCCGACGGCGACCGCGCCGCCGTCATCGCGAAGTACGAGCGCTGGCTCGCAGACCAGCATCATCTCCTACGCGCGCTCGACGAGCTTCGCGGCTGCGATCTCGTCTGCTTCTGCGCGCCGCGACCATGCCACGGCGATCTCTTGCTGCGGCTCGCGAAGCGCGGATCGCGTGGTGGCGCGGCGTCAAGGCCGGCGGGATGACGAGAGGGAGAGTGTGGCCGGGACGGGTTTGAGCCGGTGCGGACCAGAGAGAGCGCCGGCCGGCTCGCCCGTGTCCAGCTCTCCCGAGGTCCCTTCCCATGTCGCATCCTTCCGCAGCGGCCGAGCCGACGGCCGCGCCAATCCCGTGCACTCCCACGGTAGCTCCTGCGCCACGCCTCGCCGAGGCCGCGCAGCTTCTTCTTCCCCACCTTGAGCAAGGCCGGCGCGTCGACGCCGCCATTTTGCGTGCGGCGATGGAGCAAGCCCTCGGCCGCTCCGACGCGTCCGGCGCCTGGGACTGGAAGACGGCCTATGACGCCTGCGAGGCAGCATCCGTCCTGTTTCTGCGCAAATACGGCAAGCTGATTTTCCGTAAAGCCGGTTCTGCATCGGCAGCGCTGCCGCAGTTCGTGAAGCTCGTGAGCCTTCTTCCCACCCATACGCGGCGGTCAGAGGAGAGCCAGTCGCTCCAGCAATTCTCGACGCCGATCCCGCTCGGCCTCGCCGCGCTCTGTGCCGCCGCCATCACACCTGGCGACCGCGTGCTTGAACCATCAGCAGGCACCGGCCTTCTCGCCATTCTGGCGGAAATCGCCGGCGGCGCGCTCGCACTCAACGAGTTGGCCGAGGCCCGCGCCGCGTTGCTCTCCTCCCTCTTTCCGGCCGTCCCCGTGACGCGGTTCGATGCTGCGCAGATCGACGATCATCTTGGCTCCACGATCGATCCGACCGTCGTCCTGATGAACCCGCCATTCTCGGCGATGGCGAATGTCAGTGGCCGGATGGCAGATGCCGCCTACCGCCATGTGGCCTCGGCGTTGGCACGTCTCGCCGACGGCGGGCGGCTTGTCGCGATCACCGGCGCGAACTTCGGCCCGGAAACGCCGGCGTGGCGCGACGCCTTCGTCCATCTGCAGGAGCGCGGCACTGTCGTCTTCACCGCGGCGGTCGACGGCGCAGTCTACGCGAAGCATGGCACGACAATCGACACGCGGCTGATGGTCATCGACAAGATGCCCGCGTCCGATCCGGCTCAGTTTCCGGCGTCCGCCGGCATCGCGCCGGACGTCGCCACGCTGCTCGGCTGGATCACCAAGCATGTTCCCCCGCGGCGCCCGGTCGCCAGATCACTCGCCGCGCCGACCGCCGTCGGCGTCGCCACGCCTCGCAGCGTTCGCGGCTATCTCGCCCGCGCCGCCTCGCGGCAACCGGCCGCCGCGCTTGCGGAACCTGCAGGCGTTGAGCTTTCCTACGAGATCCTCGAATGGGCGCCGCCCGAGGGCGCCCGCCTCACCGATGCGCTTTATGAAGAATACGGATTGCAGTCGATCCGTATTCCCGGCTCGCAGGCGCATCCGACCAAACTCGTGCAATCGGCCGCGATCGAAGCCCTCCTATAGGCCGCGTCTTCCAGTGAACCTCGTCACGGGCGGCCTGCTATCCGACGCGCAGCTCGAGAGCGTCATTTACGCCGGCGAAGCGCACGGCGATTTCCTCGCCGGCGCATGGACCGTGGACGAAACCTTCGATCTCGTCACCGCCGCACGCGACGACGCCGAGACGGCCGTACGCTTCCGTCGCGGCTGGTTCCTCGGCGATGGCACCGGCACCGGCAAGGGCCGCCAAGTCGCCGGCATCCTGCTCGACAACTGGCTGAAGGGTCGTCGGCATGCGCTGTGGATCAGCAAGTCCGACAAGCTGATCGAGGATGCGCAGCGCGACTGGTCGGCGCTCGGCATGGAACGTCTGCTCGTCACGCCGCTCTCTCGATTCCGCCAGGGCACGCCGATCCGCCTCGCAGAAGGCATCCTATTTACGACCTACGCGACGCTACGCACCGATGAGCGCGGCGAGAAGCTTTCGCGTGTCCGGCAGATCGTCGAATGGTTGGGGCCCGATTTCGACGGAGTGATCATTTTCGACGAGTCTCATGCCATGCAGAATGCCGCGGGCGGCAAGGGCGAACGCGGCGACCAGGCACCCTCGCAGCAGGGGCGCGCCGGCCTACGGCTGCAGCACGCGCTGCCGAATGCGCGGGTTGTCTACGTCTCCGCGACAGGCGCCACCACCGTTCACAATCTTGCTTATGCCCAGCGCCTTGGCCTCTGGGGCGGCGAGGACTTTCCGTTCGCGACACGCGCGGAGTTTGTCGAGGCGATCGAAGACGGTGGTGTCGCCGCGATGGAGGTCCTGGCGCGCGATCTTCGCGCACTCGGCCTCTATGCCGCCCGTTCGCTCTCCTATGAGGGCGTCGAATACGAGTTGATCGAACACGAGCTCACGCCGGAGCAAATCCGCATCTACGATGCCTATGCCGGCGCTTTCTCGATCATCCACAACAACCTCGATGCCGCGATGCAGGCCGCCAACATCACTGGTGACAGCGGCACGCTGAACGCGCAGGCGAAATCCGCCGCGCGCTCGGCGTTCGAGTCGGCCAAGCAGCGCTTCTTCGGCCACCTGCTCACCTCGATGAAGACGCCCTCGCTGGTTCGCTCGATAGAGCGCGATCTCGAGGCCGGCCACGCATCCGTGGTCCAGATCGTCTCGACCGGCGAAGCGCTGATGGAGCGCCGGCTCGCGGAGATCCCGACTGAGGATTGGGGCGACGTCCAGGTCGACATCACACCGCGCGAGTATGTGTTGGACTATCTTGCCCACTCCTTTCCGGTGCAGCTCTACGAGCCCTTCACCGACTCAGAAGGCAATCTCTCATCGCGGCCGGTCTTTCGCGACGGCCAGCCGGTCGAAAGCCGCGAAGCGGTTACCCGCCGCGACCGGCTGATCGAGAAGCTCGCCTCGTTGCCGCCTGTGCCCGGCGCGCTCGATCAGATCGTGCAGCGCTTTGGCACGGACATGGTCGCCGAAGTGACAGGACGCTCGCGCCGCGTCATCCGCAAGGGCGATCGGCTGATGGTCGAGAACCGCGCGGCTTCGGCGAACCTTGCAGAAACCGCCGCCTTCATGGACGACGCCAAGCGCATTCTGGTGTTCTCCGAGGCCGGCGGCACGGGGCGCTCCTACCACGCCGAACTGTCGGCGCGGAACCGCCGGCTGAGGGTTCACTACCTCCTCGAACCCGGATGGAAGGCCGACGCCGCCATCCAAGGCCTGGGTCGCACGAACCGCACCAACCAGGCGCAGCCACCGCTCTTCCGCCCGATCGCGACCAATGTGAAGGCCGAAAAGCGTTTCCTGAGCACGATCGCCCGCCGTCTCGATACGCTCGGAGCGATCACGCGCGGACAGCGTCAGACCGGCGGCCAGAACCTGTTCCGGCCTGAAGACAATCTCGAAAGTCATTACGGCCGCGATGCGCTCCGTCAGCTCTACATGCTGCTGGCGCGTGGCAAGGTCGAAGGCTGCTCGCTTCAGACCTTCGAGGATTCCACGGGTCTGAAGCTGATGGATGCGAACGGCATCAAGGACGAACTGCCGCCGATTACCACCTTCCTCAATCGTCTGTTGGCGCTGACCATCGACCTGCAGAACGTCCTCTTCACCGCGTTCGAACAGTTGCTCACCGCCCGCATCGAAGGGGCGATCGCATCCGGCAGCTATGACGCGGGCCTCGAGACGCTGCGCGCCGAGAGCTTCGTCATCACGGATCGAAGCGTCATTTACAGCCATCCCGCGACCGGCGCCGAGACGCGGTTGCTCACCATCACCGAGCGCAGACGCAACCTTCCGGTGACGCTGGCGGAAGCCTTCGATCGTCTCTCCGATCCGCGCGCGGTGCTCTTGATCAACGAGCGATCGGGACGCGCCGCCGTTCAGGTCCCGGCGCCGAGCCTCATGCTCGACGACGGCGAGATCGAACGGCGGGTACGGCTGATCCGGCCGATGGAGCATCACAGCCTTCCGCTGAAGACAATGGCGGAAAGCCATTGGATGGAGGCCAACCGTGAGCGCTTCGCGGAGGCTTGGCACGTCGAACTCGGCGAAGTTCCCGATTTCACCGACAGCACCATCCATGTGGTGGCAGGCTTGCTCCTCCCGATCTGGAAGCGGCTGCCGAACGAGTCGACCCGGGTTTACCGGCTCCAGACCGATACGGGTGAGCGCATCATTGGCCGCAAGGTTTCGGCCGCCTGGGCGGCGAACGCGCTGGCGGCCGACGCGCCGACCCTGACGCCTGACATGGCGTTCGGCGCGCTGATGGAGGGGCGAACCGTCCTCGACCTCGCCGAGGGCCTCCAGCTTCGGCGTGTTCGCGTCATGGGCTCCAACCGCATCGAACTATCGGGATTCGACGACACGATGCGCGACCGGCTGAAAACCTATGGCCTCTTTCACGAGATCATTTCCTGGAAGCTGCGCATGTTCGTGCCGACCGATGCGAGCGGCGTCGAAACACTCAACCGCGTGCTCGATCGCTATCCCGTCGAGCACGTCGGCGAACGGGAGGCCGCGTGATGCCGCGCGACGCTTCCGACCTGGCACGCCGGCTCGCGCGCGACGCGGAGGCGGTGTGCCGTCACTATCTCTCCAATGGCCGCCGCGAAGGTCGTTATTGGCAGGTAGGCGATGCCCGCAACACACCCGGTCGATCCATGTTCGTTCGGTTGAAGGAGTCAACGAAAGGACCGGCCGGCAAATGGACCGATGCCGCGACAGGCGAACATGGCGATCTCCTCGACATCATCCGCGAGAGCTGCGGCCTCGTCGACTTCTACGATGTTGCCGATGAAGCGCGCCGCTTCTTAAGCCTGCCGCGCAGCGAACCGGAGCCTTCGCCAAACTCGGCAAGACCGCCTGCGCAGACTGGCTCGCCGGAGGCCGCACGACGGCTCTTTGCGATGTCGCAGCCGGTGATGTGCACACTCGCAGAGACGTATCTCCGTAATCGCGACATCACGCCTTTGCACGAAGCCGGCGCATTGCGATTCCACCCGCATTGCTACTATCGCCCGGATGATTACTCGCCGACCGAAATCTGGCCAGCGATGATCGCGCGTGTCACCGACCTTGA
The DNA here is from genome assembly GCF_012184455.1 of Caulobacter sp. SSI4214. NCBI lineage: Bacteria > Pseudomonadati > Pseudomonadota > Alphaproteobacteria > Caulobacterales > Caulobacteraceae > Caulobacter > Caulobacter sp. SSI4214. Next base: position 30,697 of record NZ_SZWJ01000014.1, read on the forward strand.
TGGGCGCATCACCGGCGCGCACCGCACCTGGCTCAATCCCGAGGGCTTCGATCTCGTCCGTCTCGGCAAGGCGCCGATCGACACGCCGCGGCGCGCAATGGGCGACCTTCTCGGCAACGCGGTGCGCTTCGGCGTGGCCGACGATGTGCTCGCGGCCGGCGAAGGCATTGAGACCATGCTGTCGCTGCGCTGCGTGTTGCCGACCTTGCCGATGGCCGCTGCGCTCTCGGCCAATCACCTCGCCGCCTTGTTGCTTCCGCCGACGCTGCGCCGGCTCTATATCGCTCGCGACAACGATGCGGCCGGCGACGGGGCCGCGATCGCGTTGACCGAGCGGGCCCGCTCGGCCGGGGTCGAGGCGATCACCTGGACCCCGAGGCGGGGCGACTTCAACGAGGATCTGCGCGGCATCGGCGTCGACGTGCTGGCAGCAGCCTTGCGGATCGAACTTATCCCGCAGGACGTCGCGCGCTTCATGCACGTTGACGCCGCCGAGACGGGATGAAGGGCGACGGTTCGCGTGTCGCCATGGTTGGTCTGGTAAGGCCCCGCGAGCCGGAAAGAGTCCGCACCCTGGCCTTCTAGAGGGCGATCGGACCAGAAGCGCCTCGGTCCAGCAACCTCGAGGGCCGACTATTTTCCGTCGGCGGCGAAGCCGCCTTTACAGCGCGAGACAAAATAGCCGGCCCCTTCGGTCCTCCGCTGCGCTTCGGCCGCGGCGCGAGGGCGCCGCGGTGCAAGCCCGTTCCGCTCCCGGTCCAGTGATCGCCACGAAGGCCGCGATGGGCGCGGCCGATCCGGCAAAGGACCTCACCATGACGACCGACCATGACGACATCGACTTCGAACCGCCGCACAGCTCATCCCCGACCGATCACGTCCTCAACGAGCTTCAGCTCTACGGCTACCGTCCCTTCCAGGGCGAACCCGACCCGAGGCCGCTTCCCGAAGGCAATGTCGTGGCCGGCGCCGTCGTCGACATCTTCGACGCCCTGATCTCGACTCTGGGTGAGACGCGCCTTGAGCCGGACCTTGAGGATCTGCTCTGGTCAACGGTCAATCTCTTCCACCGCGCCGTCGATCGCATCGAGCGCGAACTCGACGATAACGAACAGGCGCAGCGGCGCAGCCAGCGCGAGCAGAACGGCTCGGAAGTGAAATCGGTCGAGCTAGAACGCCTGACGGCCGAGGGCATCACGCTGACCGAGCGCCGCAACAGCATGGAGCTCTTTCGCGACCAGGCCGCCGAACATTTCGAGGCCCATACCGGCTCACCGTGGCGTCCCCGGTCAGGATCGCTGATCAATCATCGCGCGCTCACCGCAGCGATGATCGACAGCCGCGACTTTCTGGCTGCGAAGCGTCGGGCCGAGACCGAGGTCATGCTGCCGCCTGGTCCGAAGATCGCGCTCACCGGCGGGCTCGACTTCAACGACCATCGCATGATCTGGGATCGACTCGACAAGGTCCACGCCAAGCATCCCGACATGGTGTTGCTGCATGGCGGGTCGCCGAAAGGCGCGGAGCTCATCGCCGCCAAATGGGCGAGCAATCGCAACGTGCCGCAGATCGCCTTCAAGCCGGACTGGACGAAGCACGCGAAGGCCGCTCCGTTCAAGCGCAACGACGCGATGCTGGCGGTCCTGCCGATCGGCGTCCTGCACTTCCCGGGCACCGGCATCCAGGACAACCTCGCCGACAAGGCACGCAAGCTCGGCATTCCGGTCTGGAAGCACGACGAAGGCGGCGCGTAAGCGCCGCCACTTACAGCATCATGTATCGAGCAGCTCCGGCCGAAACAGCCGGCGCCGGCTGATGATCTTGCCGGCAACCATGAATACCCCATCGCCGGTGTAATGCAGCGTCTCCGGATGCCTTGGCGACTTGGCGACATGCGCCTTCACCACTTCGAAAACGAAGAAATTATATTTGTCGACCAGCGCATCATCGACAAGACGGCATTCAAAATTTGCGTGACACTCGACAATCAGCGGCGCCTTCACGCGCGTTGCCGATTGCGCCGTGAGCCCGAACCTCTCGAATTTATCGACCTCAGCGCCCGTCGTGTTGCCAACGCCGACCACGGTGTCGATCAACGTCGTGGTCGGGAGATTGATCACGCACTCACGGCTCTTGCAGACTAGGTCAAAGCTGTAGTTTGCGCCGGCGATGACGCAACCGATGAGTGACGGTGTAAACTCCATCATCGTGTGCCACCCCATCGTCATGATGTTTCGCCTGTCATCCAGCGCTGACGACACCATCACGATTGGCCCAGGCTCAAGGTAGCGCCGAACCTGAGAGACCGGAAAATCAAGCTTTTCTGAGCGTCTCACCATCGTTCCTCCTGCGGTCGGGTCAGGCCCCTGGCACGGTCGCGGACACCGCCGATGTCTGGTGGGACGGGTTTCCTCTCCCATTCGAGGCCAATTTTCGTTATAGTTCGGATCGCGCCGTGGTGGTGGTGGAAGGCGCGACCGTCACACGCTTTGTCACGGAGACGCCGCCATGCTCGTCATCGGACTCATTCTCAGCATTTTTGGGATCGGCCTGTTCTGCTGGCTGATCTTCGCCCTTGCGGTTTATGCGCTGCCCTTCTTCGTCGGCCTCACCGCCGGCATGGCCGCCTTCCACAGCGGCGCGGGCGTCCTCGGCGCCCTCCTTATCGGCATCGTCGTGGGCGCGTTGACGCTGGGCGTCGGCCAGGTCGCTTTTGCGCTCGTCAAGCCGATCCCCCTGCGCGCGGCCATTGCAGCGGCCTTCGCCATCCCGGCCGCGATCGCCGGCTACCACGCCGTGCTGGGGCTCTCGCAGATCGGCATGCCATCGCTGTTCTGGCGGGAGACCTTCGCTTGGGTTGGCGCCATCATCATCGGCTGCACAGCTTGGGCGCGCATGACGGTGTTGGCCGAACCCCTTCCGCTGCGACCGGGCGGGGCAAATGCGGATGAGCCGCAGCCGGTTCTTACGGCCGCAACACGGGAAGGCTGAGAGGCCGGCCTCTTCGTCATCGAACAGGTTCGCGAAGCACGGTCCAGCGCCATCGGGTCTCGGTTGAGAAACGAGGACGGCCCCGGCCTATCGAAGCGCAGAGCCCGCAGCACCGATCTCCCGGCACTCACATAAAGACGGATGAAGGCGTTCATTCGCGGCGAGTCCCCGGCAATCGATCCCGCCTTTTTCTACGCCATGGCTTCTTTCTCTACGCCTGAACTCGCCGACATCTTGTGCAAGAGAACCGATATCCGCCACGTCTCCTCCTGAGGATGCTGTTCAGAGCACGGACGCACCTGGCCTCGTGATGGCCTGATCTGGCCGAAGACCGGCTGCGCCTCGATCGCCTGAGCCGCAACGCCGTCGGCTCGACTTTCTTCCCCTGGGCTAAAGCCCATTCCTCGCGAGGCAAGAAAGTCTCACCGCCGTCATCCTCCGCTGCGCTCCGGCCCGCGAGCGGGTGCGTCGTCGATCGTCCCCGGCCTGTCGATCGCCATCGAGGCCGCGGTGGTCGCGGGCTCGAAACCAGCAAGGAGAAGTGACATGGCTAACATCGGTTCTTTCAAGAAGGTCGGCAGCGACTTCCAGGGCGAGATCGTCACCCTGAGCTTGCAGACGAAAGGCGTCCGGATCGTCGCCGAGACCAACCGCTCCAACGAGAACGCCCCCAGCCACCGCGTCTATGTGGGCCGGGCCGAGATCGGGGCAGCGTGGTCGAAGCGCTCCGAAGAAGGCCGCGACTACCTCTCGCTCAAGCTCGACGACCCTTCCTTCAACGCTCCGATCTACGCGAACCTGTTCGATGACGAAGAGGCCGACGGCTACACCCTCATCTGGTCGCGGCCCCGCAAGAACGGCGACTGAGGCCTTCGCAGCAACCCCGCCCGGCCGCGCCGGGCGGGGTTCGCACGCGCAAGCATTAGACGGCGGCCTCTTACAAAACTCTGGAACCCTGAACTTGCCCGACCTTGAGCAGGCGCAACGCGTTCATGGTCACAAGCACCGTCGCCCCCGTATCGGCGAGGATTGCAGGCCAAAGCCCCGTGATGCCGACGACGGTCGTTACAAGGAATACCGCCTTTAGTCCGAGCGCGATCGCGATGTTCTGTCGAATGTTGGCCATGGTTCGCTTCGATAGGGCGATCATCGCGAAGACGTCCCCCACCCGTCCGTGAAGGACGGCAGCATCGGCCGTTTCGAGAGCCACGTCCGCGCTGCCGCCCATGGCGATGCCGACATCCGCCGCGGCGAGAGCCGGCGCATCATTGATGCCATCGCCGACCTTGATCACTGAGAAGCCTTGGCGTTTCAACTCGCCGACGACACGCTGCTTGTCTTGCGGCAGCAATTCGGCGTGCACCTCGATACCGAGCTGCTTGCCGATCGCGTCCGCGGTTCGCCGATTATCTCCTGTCAGCATCACGGTCTTGATTCCCGCATCAGCCAGCGCTTTCAGACCGGCCTTGGCGTCGACACGCGGTTCGTCCCGCATCGCGATGGCGCCGGCAACCTGTCCATCGGCGAGCAACACCGATACGGTCTTTCCGTCGTCGTTGAAGGCAGCGATCCGCGCGATCTGATCGGGCGTAAGCGCCGTGCGATCGCCCGCTGCGTGCGGTGAGCCGAAGAACACCTCGCTGCCGTCGACCGTCCCGGTGATCCCCTTTCCACCGATCGCCTTGGCGTCGGTGATCTGGGGCACGGCAGCATTATCACTCGCCGCGCGCTCCAGAATCGCCCTAGCGAGCGGATGGTTTGAGCCGGTTTCAAGCGCCGCGGCGAGCCTCAGCACCTCTGCCTCCGGCCGGCCGAAGCCGACAATGTCGGTCACTTGCGGCTTGCCTTCTGTCAACGTGCCAGTCTTGTCGAAGGCGGCGGCGGTAATCGTTCCGATCTTTTCCAGAACGGCGCCGCCCTTCAACAACAAGCCGCGCCGGGCACCGGCCGACAACGACGCTGCGATCGCCGCCGGGGTCGAGATCACCAGCGCGCACGGACATCCGATCAGCAGGATGGCAAGGCCCTTGTAGATCCATTCGCTCCAGGCGCCGCCAAACAGCAGCGGCGGTATGACGGCGACCAAAGCGGCGACCACGACGACGCCTGGCGTATAGTAGCGCGAAAACCGGTCGATGAAGCGCTCGGTTGGAGCCTTGCTCTCCTGCGCTTCCTCGACCAGCTTCACAACGCGGGCGATGGTGTTGTCGGCAGCGGCGGCCGTCACGCGGATGCGCAGCGCCGCCTCGCCATTAACGGTGCCAGCGAAGACGATAGCGTCTACGCCCTTACGGACGGGCGTGCTTTCGCCGGTGACGGGCGCCTCATCGATCGCGCTTTCACCCGATACGATCAAGCCGTCCGCAGGAATGCGGTCGCCGGGCCGCACGAGGATCAAGGAATCGACTATGAGGTCCTCGGCCGGGACCTCACGCGTCTTGCCTCCCTCTTCGAGCAAAGCGGTCTTCGGCAACAACGCGGTCAGCGATTGAATGCTGGCGCGCGCTCGGCCCGCCGCGACCCCTTCGAGCAGTTCGCCGATCAGAAAGAGAAAGACGACAGTTGCCGCTTCTTCGCTTGCGCTTATGGCGACGGCGCCGACGGCGGCAATCGTCATCAGCATCTCGATCGAGAAAGGGGTGCCGGCGATAGCCGCCATGATGGCGCGCCGGGCGATCGGCACGAGCCCAACCAGCATCGCCGCCGTGAATATCCAGGGTTCAAATCCTGGAACCAACTTGCCTATCGCGTAGGCCGCGACCAGCGCGATGCCGCTGGCAATCGTGAGCCGTCCTTTCCCGCTCCGCCACCATGGGCCGTTTGTCGGACCATGGTCGTGACCGTGCAGTTCGGCGCTAGACGCCTTGCCGTCGTTCTGCCCGTTGTGATGACGATGGTCAGGACCCTCGCTCTTTCGGGCATCGTCATGCGCGTGAGCGTCCGGGCCGCTGCGACCTTGGCAACCACAGGCCTCGACCGCCTTCGGTCCGCCGTCGCCGATCGAATGTTCTGTCAGCAGTCTGAGCTTGTATCCCAGTCCGGTCAGCGTCTTCGTGATCGCCGGACCAACTGCCTCATCGTCACCGTGGCGCACGGTCATCGTGCCGGCGGTGGCCGACACGGAGACATCTTCGACACCCGGCACGCGACGCACCGCCGTGTCGATCTTTGCCGCACATGAAGCGCAGTCCATGCCATCGACCCGATAGCGGCTCTGTTGCGAATGCTTCGTCATGACCAAATCCTCGATTCAGCCATAGCGCTACGTCCTCTAGTCGCTAGAGGAGCAAGGGCAAAGATCCGCTGCGGGATAGAAAATGCGCACGGCGCGCTGTCGATCTCGCGGCTGGGCAGAGCCCGCCGAGAAAGAGCTCACCACTGGCAGCCCTTGATTTTTCGTGCGCAATCGCCAATTCCTCTAGTGACTAGAGGAGTGACCGTCGTGCGCCACATCTCCATCGGCGAGGCAGCCAGACACAGCGGCGTGAAAGTACCGACGATCCGCTATTACGAGCAGATCGACTTGCTGCCGGCCCCACCCCGAACCGAAGGCAATCGTCGCACGTACGATACGCGCGATCTTCACCGGCTGATGTTCATTCGCCACGCTCGCGAATTGGGGTTCGAGATCCCAGCGATACGGACCTTGCTGACCTTGCAGGATCAGCCCAATCAGTCTTGCGCGACGGCGGATGCAATCGCGAAAGCCCGCCTTGTCGAGGTCGAGCAGCGCATTGCGAGCCTAGGCGCGCTCAAGGCCGAGCTTGAGGTGATGATCGAAGGTTGCAGTCACGGACGCTTGGCGGAGTGTCGTGTCATCGAGGTGCTAGCTGACCATGGCCAGTGCATGCACCCGCACAATCAGCCGATCGCCTCCTCAACAAGCAAAAGCGCCAAGAAGCCGAAGAAGAACATCGCTGTCACCCACGGCCGATCGGGCGTTTCATGAGCTTCGATCAGCAATTCCTCGGTCACAAGGTAGAGAAGAGCGACCAGTCCGAATGCAAAGAAACCGGTCAGAATCGGGCCGGGCAGCAACGCGACCGGAGCCCCGAGTAAAGCGCCGACAGGCAGCAGGATGATCAGCCCGGCCGTTATTCCGACGATTCTGGCTTTGGAGCGAACACTCTCTCCGAGCTCCGTCGCCACAGTAAGGCCGAGAAACAGAATCTCGATCGTCAAGGCAATCGTCAACAGAATGCCAACTTTTGGGCTCGCCGCGAATCCGATCCCAAGCACCAGACCGTCGATCAGAATATCGACGGCAATTGCCGTCAACAGGCCCGCTGGCCCTTTCGCCCACTCTTCCAACTGTTTTACCAGCAGCATTGTGACGACGCCGATCGCGCCACCGATCGCCGTCGCCCAGGGCGAGCCTCGATGCATGACATCGGGCAGGATCTCGCCAGCCGCCGCCGCGAATACAACGCCGGCAGCAAAATGTTGGATCGCGCTGACCAAAGTTGCTTTCGGCCGCGCGTTCACCGCAATCACGGCGCCGATCATTGCGGCCGCAGCCGGGATCAAGGTGAATTGCCAAGCTGAGGCCACCCCAAGCACCTTATTGTTTGTTCGTTGCTCTTGTTGTTGTTGGCGTCAGTCGAATAGCCGACCGAGGAAGCCGCGTCCGTGACCACCGCGGCTGCCGTGGCCATCACGTGACCCGTGGCCACCATGACCGCCGTGCTGATCATATCCGCCCCACGGCCCCGGCGCGCTCGGTGCCTCTGAGGACGAAGGCGGTGCGGAAGACCTCTGCTGGGAAACCTGAGAGGTCTCGGCCGTGCTCCGCTCAATGATCTTGTCAAGCTCACCACGGTCCAACCATACCCCGCGGCATTTCGGGCAGTAGTCGATCTCGATGTTCTGCCGTTCGCTGATCACGAGATCGACACGGCAGACGGGGCACAACATGCCATTGCCTTCGGTTCGCTCCATCGCAAAGAACTCCTTCCTTCACCAAGCTGGAAGGAGACCCTAAATCCTCTAGTGACTAGAGGAGCAAGAGGTTCTCAGCAGGAAACCTCGCACCGCACCGGCGCCCCCTAATCCCGGTCTCACCCAATTCCGCCGACGACCACCACAGTCGCCGAAAAAAGCAACTATTATCGTCTTCGCAAGGAACGCCACAGCAAGCCCTCCGTTTTCGCTCAATAGGAGGGCATCAAAGTGTTGCCTGAGCCGGCGTTGGATCGCGAGAAACCTCATGCGCTCGTTGTCGAGGATGAAGTCCTTGTGCGCGCACTCATCGCCGACGAGTTGCGCACAGCAGGCTGCGCCGTCATCGAGGCCAACTCCGCTGACCAGGCGCTCGATTATCTCGTGGCCGGCGGCAAGGTCGATCTTATGTTCTCCGATATCCAGATGCCTGGCTCCCTCAACGGCCTGCAGCTCGCCGAGCGAGTCCGCGCAGATTTTCCGACCGTCCCAGTGATCCTCACGTCCGGAAACGATCACTTGAACAGCGAGACGATGCCCGGGCGCTTCATCGCGAAGCCATATGACATCGCACAGACAGTGGCATTGGTTTTTGTAACTTTGGGCGTCGCGCCGCCGGGAACGTCCGCGTGAGCGACACACGCATCCTTATTGTCGACAGCGACGTCCTGGTCCGCACACCGCTCGCCGAATATCTCCGCGAGTGCGGTTATCAAGTGCTGGAAGCCACCAATTCTGTAGAAGCCAAAGAGGTATTGAACAACACGGCTCGTCCCATTGACGTCGTGCTTATCGATGTCGGCGCTGAAGACCAAAGCGGATTCGCTCTCGCGCATTGGATACGCGATCGCGCCCCAGGTCCACGCGTAATCCTCGCCGGAACGATTACGGGCTCTGTCGAGAAAGCTGCGGATCTTTGTCAGGACGGACCGGCCATATCAAAACCTTATGATCACCGCCTCGTGCTGGACCGTATCCAGCGTCTTCTGGCTGCCAAAAACCGCGGCGACCAGACCTGACAGCCCTGCTAGGCGATGCGTCGGATCGCCCCCGAGCATCTCACAACCGTCCCGGCCTGACCCGAATCACCCTGCACCCCGCCCACCCGCTACTGAGGCCAAATATGGCCTCGGCGCACCGTTGCGACGACCCAGAACGACTATTATAGTCGTTTTTCTGGTGCGCGCAGATCGTCTGTCGGAGGTGATCATGAATGATCACCGGCCGACAAGTGCGGGCGGCGCGAGCCTTGCTGAATTGGACGCAAGAGATGCTCGCCGAAAAAGCCCTGGTGGCGTTGACCGCCCTCAAACGTCTGGAGTCCGAACGCGGGCTCCCGACGCACGAGAGCACGCGGGACCAAGTTCGCCGCGCGCTGGAGGCGGCGGGGATTCTTTTTGTCGAATCCGACCGTGGCCGCGGAATCATGCTGCTTCACGAAGCAAAGCCTGCAACGGCTCCAGGACGAAGGTCGGCAAACTTGAAACGTTGAAACCAGCATGTGTTAACGTTTAAGAAACCGTGTCGTCGAGGAGCTTTGATGCAGTCGCCACCCCGGGATCCAGCAGTGGATGATATCGCGCCGACAGCCGCAATCCTGACCGGCTATGACGAGCGCCACCTCGTGACATATCTCCGTCTGCTTGATGCCGACTCCGATGGCGCCGACTGGCAAGAGGTCGCAAAGCTCGTGTTGCGCATCGACCCGGCGACGGAACCCGATCGCGCACGCCGCGCCTGGGAGACGCATCTCGCCCGCGCACGATGGATGACGGAGAAGGGTTACCGCCATCTTCTCTATGGTGGAGCGCCGCACTAGAAAATAGTTCCGTGCAGACCGCGCAACACGCGCTGCTGTTGCTGTTGGTTTCAGAACACCACCTGAACGTGCATTCTCCTATCCACATCCGCGCATGAGCGGACGCTGGAGGAGACATCACAATGAGTGCTGCCGATTGGCGATCGGCGGACGCGTACCAGGAACTGCGGTTGCTCGACGCGCCGGCCTTCGCATTTGAATTCTTGCGCCGGAACTCCGAATTTCAGGAAGACCATAGGCGGCTTGCACACCGGAGCCGTGGCCGCGCTATCAATCCCTTGGATGCCGAGACGGCTGCGTTCGCCGAACGCTGGGGGGTGCGATTTCGCCCCCGAATTGCCCGACCTCCCCGCAACGGCCGCTCAATGGACAGCCAAAGCGCTCCCTCGCGTCGTCACCATCACAGATGCGCCCGACGAACTCGTCAATCCTGAACTCGGCTTGCCGCCGAGACTTCTCAGCGCACTTGCGAGAGCGGCCGCCGCACGGGCTCTAACGCTCGCCGGCACGCCGGTCCGTGTTGAATTCCTCCACACGGATGGTCCATACGCTGTGCTCCTACCGCTCGACCGGCTTTTCGAAATCCGCGTCGCGACCGCGTTACGCCTTTGGCATGGCCTCGGCGGGCGTCGAACGCCACCGGATGCCGGCGCCCTTACTCAAGAGCGCCGCAAGCGCTTCATCCTTGCGCTGCGCGCGCTCGATGCACGCCTGCTCGGAACGACATATCCGGACATCGCGGCTGGACTCTTCGAAACCGCCCCTATCACCAAACGTGACTGGATTTCGCACGAACTGCGGGATCAGACCGGCCGTCTCGTGCGGCTCGGTTTCAAGATGATGAAGGGCGGCTACCGGCAGCTTGTTCTCTATCCTTACCGGCGCCGCATCTGAGACCGGTGCGATCTCACTGCCTGCCGACATCGCACTATTTTGGCCGAGACCCCTCCGCCACCGTGATCGCTAGTAGCCGCCGTCCTCCGACGGCCGCCCCAACGATCACCGAGGTATCCCATGTCCACCACTCTCGCAGGCGTGCCGCAACGCTACCTGCGTACGCCCGAAGCGGCACGCTTCGTTGGTCTTTCCATCCGCACGCTTGAAAAGCACCGCATCTACGGCACTGGCCCGCGCTATTCGAAACTTGGCGGACGTGTCGTCTACCGCGTCGAAGACCTGCAGGAGTGGGTCGACGCAGCCGCCAAGGCGTCGACGTCCGACCCTGGCAAAGCCGTCGTCCTGCCCGCGCGCCGCCATTCGCCTGCCGAGCTCGAGCAGGCGCGTCATCCGCGCCGCTGATCACCGCCATGTCGGCGCGCCACCGCTCACGCTCCGAACGCGAGCAGCTCGAACTGTTTCGGGCGCTGCCAGGCGATCTTGCGCCGCGCGACGCCCAGGACCTCATGGCCTATCCTTTCTTCTCGCTCGCCAAGACCCATCGCATCACGCCGATCGACTACCGGAGCGGCGAGATTGCCATCCGCGTCGAGGCCGTGCCGGAGCACGGCATGGCGACCATCTGGGACGCCGATATCCTGATCTGGGCCGCCTCCCAGATCGTCCAGGCACGCGACAGCGGCCTGCGCACCTCACGCCTGATGGCGGCAACACCCTATGAGATTCTGTCGTTCATCGGTCGCGGTGACAGCGCACGCGACTATCACAGGCTGAAAGCGGCCCTCGACCGCCTTCAATCGACGACCGTCGCCACGACGCTGCGCCAGACCAACGAACGCCGCGCGCACCGCTTCTCGTGGATCAACGAATGGACGGAGCGCGCGGATGCGCATGGGCGCGCCGACGGCATCGATCTCATCGTACCGGACTGGTTCTACAAAGCTGTTCTCGACGAAGCCTTGGTGCTCACGATTGACCGCGACTACTTCAGGCTGACCGGCGGCCTGGAGCGCTGGCTTTATCGCATCGTGCGCAAGCATGCCGGTCGCCAGCGTGCAGGTTGGCGGTTCGCCTTTCGTCATCTCTACGACAAGTCCGCAAGCCTTTCGCCGTTCAAACGCTTTGCCTTCGAATTGCGCGACATCGCGCGCCGCCAGCCGCTTCCGGGCTATCGGCTCGATGTCGAGCGCGACAGCGGCGGACATGAACTGCTCGTTTTCCTTCCGGCTCGTTTGTCCACAGCAGCCTGTGGACAGCCTGTGGAAGCGGTCGTGCCATCAGGAACCACCGTTCCCGTGCCATCGGGAACCGCGCGCCCGTGCCATCAGGAACCGGAAGGCGCATTTTCAAACAGAAAATCCGCTGCTTACGACGCCCCTAACTTAGAATCTAACAAACAAGAATCTAACGATTCTGTTGTTTCCCATCGGCCCGCAGGGTGGAAAACCGATGGTGACGCGCCGTGATCGTCGCGCTGCTCAATCAAAAGGGCGGCGTCGGCAAGACGACACTCGCCTTGCACCTCGCAGGACACTGGGCCCGTCACGGAAAGCGCGTGACCCTCATCGACGCCGATCCCCAAGGATCGGCTCTCGACTGGTCCGAGCAGCGCGCCCGGCGCCACCACGCACGTTTGTTCGGCGTGGTCGGTCTCGCCCGCGATACGCTCCACCGTGAAGCTCCCGAGCTTGCCCGCGATGCGGACCATATTGTCATAGACGGCCCGCCTCGCATCGCCGCCTTGCTGCGCTCGGCGTTGCTCGCGGCCGACGCCGTTCTTGTACCGGCCCAGCCATCGCCGCTCGATGGCTGGGCGTCCGCCGAGATGCTGGCCTTGATCGCCGAAGCTCGCATCTTCCGTCCTGCCCTTGTCGCACGCTTCGTGCTCAACCGCTGTGCCGCGCGCACCGTCATCACCCGCGACACGGCGCAGAGTCTCGCTGACCACGATCCGCCGGCGCTCGCCACGCGCATCAGCCAGCGTGTGGTTTTCGCGGACGCCGCGCGCACCGGTCAGCTCGCCTTCGAGCAAAGCGCGACGAGCGCCGCTGCCCGCGAGATCGCCTCCCTCGCTGTCGAGACCGAAAGGCTCGCACCATGACGGCGCGGCGTTCGAACGGCGGCTTCGCATCCCGACCACGCGATGCGGACGCCTGGATCAAGGCGCCCGATCGCAGCGCCGGTGCGACGCCGGAGAGCGATCCCTACACGGCGCGCCTCACCGTGGACATCACGCCCGCGCTCCGCGGCCGCATCAAAATCGCGGCCTTCCAACGCGGCCAGACGGTCGCCGACATGCTGCGGGCGCTCCTCACGCGCGAATTCCCCAACACCGATGGAGAACAAACATGATGACCAATCCCGCCTTTGCACACGCGCGAGCCGGTTCGCCTGACACGCTGACGGCTGTCGAACTGACGTGGCTCGAGAAACGCATCGAGCACTGGATCAGATTCGGTCACGACACGGGCGAAACGATCATCGATCGTCGCCGACGTGTCCTCACCTTTGCGCCGCACACGATCTTGGGCTTCGTTCGCTGGGCTTCCAACGATTACGGCACGATCGTTTCACGCATCGACATCTTGCGCGCGATCGCGCCAGGCGAGGCCTATCAGACGCTGCCTTTCGTCCGTCCCGGCGGCGAGATCCTCCTGCGGATCAGCGGCTGGCCCAAAGTCGAGCGCGTCCTCGCCACGATCGACGCGGTCGAGACGCTCGGCATTGATCCTGCAGCCGTCGCGCCGGACTACTGGAGGCACGTGCACAATCGTCTCGGGGCAGGATACGAGCCTCGCCCCTACAGCCGCGACCAGCATCGCGCGTGGCTCTTGCGCGACCGGGTGCTCAAGTGACGCGGTTCGGCTACGTCATGACGACGTATCTGGTGCTGCTCGTTTCCGCCTGCAGCGCGATCTTCCCTGTCTCTCCCAAATTCATTTGGAACGCCAGCGACAGCGTGCCGATAGGCCTCTACGCCATCCACTCTGTCGGCGCGCTCCACGTCACCCAACTTGTCGTCGTGCGTCCACCGGACGCCCTGGCCCAATTCCTCTCCGACCGCCGTTATTTGCCCAAGGGCGTGCCCATGCTGAAGCGTGTGCTCGCGCTTCCAGGCCAGACGGTATGCCGCCGCCAGCGCACCATCACCGTCGACGGCATAGCGATGGGCGATGCGCTCGATCGCGACACGCACGATCGACCGCTGCCCGTCTGGCAAGGCTGCCAGCTCATTCCCGACGGCCAGGTCTTCCTCATGAACTGGCAATCCGCAGACTCGCTCGACGGCCGTTATTTCGGGCTGCTTTCCCGCACGACGATCGCCGGCCGCGCCGACCCGATATGGACGCGGGAGGAGGACTGACCGTGCTTCACCTCCAGCCGTCCCGCGGCCGAGCTTCGTCGGCGCACGGTCGATCCCCCTTCTCCTTTCCGGCCTGCCGATCCGGACAGCCATCGCATCTTCGCATCGCGCTGATCAGCGCATGTCTGTCTGCCACGGTGATCGCGGCTGGCGGGCCGGTGCGCGCCCAATCGACGCCCATCCGTCATATCGCGCGCGTTGCAGATGCCACACGCTTTGCAGCGTTCGTGGCCGAGGCCTCGCAGCGCTTCGGTATTCCGACAACTTGGATACGGGCCGTGATGCGCGCCGAGAGCTTTGGCGACGTGCACGCGATATCGCCGAAAGGGGCGATGGGCTTGATGCAGATCATGCCGCAAACCTGGGTGACACTGCGACAACGCTACCATCTCGGCGCTGATCCCTACGACGTCCATGACAACATCATCGCCGGTGCCGGCTATCTGCGCGAACTGCACGACCGCTATGGAATTCCCGGCTTCCTCGCGGCCTACAACGCCGGTCCAGCGCGCTGGGAAGATCATCTCGCCACCGGCCGCCCGTTGCCGGCGGAAACGCGCGCTTACCTGACCAGGCTCGCGCCCATTGTCGGTGGCAGCGCGACCGACGACACGACATTGCTCGCGTCCGTCGTCCGATCATGGACCGAGGCATCGTTGTTTCCAAAACAGCCGTCCACCGCATCGGACGACACAACGAAGACCGGCGGGCCGCAGTCGTCCAACGCGCCGAGCGTCCGTTCGCCGCAGGATTGGACAGGACTCGCACCGCAAGCTGACGGGCTCTTCGTCGTGCTGTCGTCTGATCGACGAACCCCATGAGCGGTGTCAGTTTGGCAGGTGCATTGAACTGCGTACTCCGACAGTTGCTAGGGTCGGAAGGTCGGCAGAGGAACCACAACCAGGGACGGCAAGGGAAAAGGCCGGCCTTCGGCGCGGCTTATGTGGTTAGTTGTATTGGACAATTTACCGATATCACCGACTACCCCTGCTGGCGCTCACCTCGATTTGTCCAAGCAAATCAATGTCTGCACCGCCGTCGCACGCCTGAACACCCGGATTCGGCCCGATGACGACGCGCGACGACGACCTGCGCATCCGGCCCGGCCGCATCCAGCATGGCAACCGCGGCGGCAAACGTCCGCAGACATTCGTCGGCGAGGTGATGCGGGCCGCGAAGAAGGCCGGGCATGTCGGGAACAGCTTCCGCTCCGGCCAGGGGCGGAGCCGCTCCCGCTTCGGTCGTGGCCGGCGCGCCGCGGTCTCGATCCGGCTGCGCTCGAATGCCCGGCGCGTCGTCACCAAGGCGCGCGTCGTCCGCCACCAGGGTCCCCGATTCCGCTCGGCGCCTTTGCCGAAGCACATCGCCTATCTCAAACGCGAAGGCGTCACCAAAGACGGTCAGCCGGCGCGGATGTTCGATGCGGCCGGAGACGAAGCCGACGAGCGTGCGTTCGCCGAGCGCTGCAAGGACGATCGCCACCATTTCCGCTTCATCGTCTCTCCAGAGGATGCGGCCGAGATCGGCGACCTCAAGACGTTCACGCGCGAGCTGGTCGCCGACATGGAAAGGGACCTCGGCACCCAGCTCGACTGGGTCGCCGTCGATCACTGGAACACCGACAATCCCCATGTCCACCTCCTGATCCGCGGCCGCGCCGATGACGGCCAGGATCTGGTGATCAGCCGCGACTATATCAGCCGAGGAATCCGCGACCGGGCCGCCGAGCGGATCACGCTCGAACTTGGTCCGCGCACTGAACCGCAAATCCACAGCGCGCTTCAACGCGAGGTGGAGGCCGAGCGCTGGACAAGTCTCGATCGGGCGCTGCGCGACATTTCGGACGAATGCGGCGGCGTCGCAGATCTTCGGCCTGGTCCGAACGCCGAGGATCCGGAGCTGCGTCGACTGTTGCTCGGACGGGCGGCCAAGCTCGAACGTCTCGGCTTGGCCGATCCGGTTGGCCCGGCCTGCTGGACCCTCAAGCCCGGCCTCGACGGAACGCTGCGCCAGCTCGGTATCCGCGGCGACATCATCAAGACGATGCACCAAGCCATGAGCCGAAGCGGATCAGAACCGGACGTCAGCCGCTTCGCGCTGCATGGCGACGAGCCTTCCCATCCGGTGCTGGGCCGACTCGTCCAGCGTGGTCTCGATGATGAGCTCAAGGGCACGGCCTACGTCATCGTCGCCGGCGTCGATGGCCATACCCACCATTTGAGGTTTGCAGACCTCGAATTCACCGGCGATGCCACGCCCGGCGCGATCGTCGAGGTGCGCGCTTATGACGATCCCGATGGACGACGACGGCTATCGCTCGCGACCAGGTCGGATCTGTCCATTTCTGATCAGGTCGGGGCATCGGGAGCGACCTGGCTCGATCGTCAGCTTCTTGCGAAAGACCCACCGCTCAGCGGCAGCGGCTTCGGCGCCGAAGTCCGCGACGCGATGGATGCCCGCGCTGATTACCTGGTCGAGGAAGGCCTGGCCAGACGACAGGGCCAGCGCGTGATCTTCGCCCGCGATCTCCTTTCGACACTCCAGCGGCGCGAGCTTGAGGAGGCCACGGCCAGATTATCAGCCGACACGGGTCTGGCGTACCACCCGGCCGCTGAAGGCGAGCGTGTCGCTGGCGTTTATCGCGAACGGGTGACACTCGCGTCGGGGCGCTTCGCCATGATCGATGATGGGTTGGGATTCCAACTCGTGCCGTGGCGTCCGGCTTTGGAAAAGAACCTCGGCCGCGAAGTCCGCGGCGTCATGGCGCCGGGCGGACGAGTCGACTGGGACCCGGGACGGAAACGGGGACTGGGCCTGTGAAGGCGCGCCTGCGGTGCATCCGATTTCTGACCCAGCGTGTCCGGCCCTTTGATCCCATACGGTTCGTGCTTGCAGGAAGCGATCGCGGAAGCGCTGGTGTGGCGCCATGAACCCGACCAAAATACTCTGGCTGCAAGTCTTCGTTGTGTGCTCGACCACACTCGGCTTCGTCTGGGCCGCGACGCAATGGACGGCGTGGCAGCTTGCCTTCCAGCCGCAGCTCGGCAGCCCCTGGTTCTCGCTCTTCGGATGGCCGGTCTATTTCCCGGCGGCCTTCTTCTGGTGGTGGTTCTCTTTCGACGCTTACGCACACGACATTTTCGTCACCGGCGGCTTCATCGCTGGCGCAGGCGGGGTCGCTGCCTTCGTCGTCGCTGTCGCCATGTCGGTCTGGCGTGCGCGCGAGGTAAAGCGCGCCACGACCTACGGTTCGGCTCGCTGGGCCGAGGAACGCGAGATCCGCGCAGCCGGCCTTCTTCACCCAGACGGCGTGTTGCTCGGCCGCTGGCACGGAGCCTACCTCCGTCATCATGGACCCGAGCATGTGCTGTGTTTCGCACCGACCCGAAGCGGCAAGGGCGTCGGTCTTGTTGTTCCGACGCTGCTGACCTGGCCGGGAAGCTGCATCGTCCATGACATCAAGGGGGAGAACTGGACGCTCACCGCCGGCTGGCGTGCGCGGTTCGGCCGCGTGGTCCTGTTCGATCCGACCAATCCGCAAAGCAGCGCTTACAATCCTTTGCTCGAGGTCCGGCGCGGCGAGTATGAAGTCAGAGACGTCCAGAACATCGCCGACGTGCTGGTTGATCCCGAAGGGGCGCTCGAACGCAGGAACCATTGGGAGAAGACCAGCCACTCGCTTCTGGTCGGCACGATCCTGCATGTCCTTTACGCCGAACCCGACAAGACGCTCGCCGGCGTCGCCAATTTCCTCTCCGATCCGAAGCGACCAATCGAGAAGACGCTTCGGGCGATGATGACCACGCCGCATCTCGGCGAGAAGGGAGTCCATCCCGTCGTCGCCAGCGCCGCGCGAGAGCTGTTGAACAAGAGCGAGAACGAACGCAGCGGCGTACTGTCGACCGCGATGTCCTTCCTGGGCCTCTATCGAGATCCGGTGGTCGCGGCGGTCACACAACGCTGCGACTGGCGCATCCGCCACCTGGTCGAGGCTGAGCATCCTGTGACGCTCTATCTCGTCGTGCCACCCTCGGACATCAGCCGCACGAAACCGCTCGTGCGCCTCATCCTCAACCAGATCGGAAGACGGCTAACCGAAGAGCTAGAGAACAAGCGGCGGCGACATCGCCTGCTGCTGATGCTCGATGAGTTTCCCGCGCTCGGCAGGCTCGACTTCTTCGAGTCGGCATTGGCGTTCATGGCGGGCTATGGATTGAAATCCTTCCTGATCGCGCAGTCGCTGAACCAGATCGAGAAGGCGTACGGTCAGAACAATTCCATCCTGGACAATTGCCACGTGCGCGTCTCGTTCGCCAGCAACGACGAACGCACAGCGAAACGCGTGTCGGATGCACTTGGCACGGCCACCGAAATCCGAGCGATGAAAAACTATGCCGGCAGCCGACTCAGTCCGTGGCTTGGACATCTGATGATCTCCCGGCAAGAAACCGCGCGGCCGCTGTTAACTCCCGGCGAGATCATGCAACTCCCGCCCGACGACGAGATCGTCATGATATCGGGGAGTGCGCCCGTCCGGGCGAAGAAAGCTCGGTATTACGAAGACCCCGAGCTCGCCGGGCGGATTCTTCCGCCGCCCAGATCATCGGGCGGAAACGCTGTTCTTCAACCGCCAGCCCCCAACACGTCCCAGGTGAATACCTGGAGCGGCGCGATCGCGTCAGCGCCAACCGCCGCAGAGACGGACGATCCGGACAATGCGGGAATCCGACGCGAACCCGAACTTCCGGACCACGAGGAGATTGTTCCCGAGCCACGAAAGCCGGTGCAGGAATTCGAGCCCGTCGAGGACGAGCCAGACGACGACGCCCAGCGCCAGCGGATCATGCAGCGCAATTTCGGCAGCGCGCGACAAATCTCGCTCGACGCGGACGATGACATGCAGATGTAGCCGTGCGCACGAAGCACACCTTTCGGCTTCCACCCGACCTGGCTACAAGGCTCGCCGATTACGCCGCCCGCAAGCGCGTGCCGCAGGCGTTGATCGTCGAGGCAGCGCTCGCCTCTTATCTTTCGCCCGATGCCGCGGACCGACTCGAAGCGGCGCTCGCGCGACGCCTGGACCGTATGGTCCGCGACATGGAGCGCATCGAGCGCCACGTCACGATCTCGAATGAAGCGCTCGCGGTGTTCGTCCGGTTTTGGCTGACCAGCACGCCGCCGCTGCCTGACACGGCGCTTGCCGCCGCGCAAACAAAAGGACGAGAGCGCTACGAAGGTTACATCGAAGCGCTCGGCCGTCGTCTCGCGCGCGGTCACAAACTAGCTGACGAGGTGATTCGCGACGTGCCAGCGCAAAAGGAGGGTTCAGCAGACACGCAGTCAGAATAGCGATCGTCCTTCTCGCTTGTCATTCTATCCCAGAGCCCTCCCGCCTCCTTGTTGTTGTTGCGGAGTCCCAGTTCCGGCTCTTTCTACTCAACCCCGCTGACATCTGCGCCTCCACAGGAGGCTAATTTGCGGGGCTCTTGTGACGACGATCTCCCTCCGATCTGAAGTATTCGCCCGAGGCGCGCGCATGCTGCGCACGGCGCTTGGTCCGGCGATCTCCGGCTATCTCGAAGATCCCAGCATCGTCGAGGTGATGCTCAACCCTGACGGTCGCCTCTGGATCGATCGGCTGTCAGGCGGTCTTGAAGACACCGGCTGTCGCGTCACGCCCGCGGACGCCGAGCGCATCGTGCGCCTGGTCGCGCACCATGTCGGGGTCGAAGTGCATGCCGGCAGCCCGCGCGTCTCGGCGGAATTGCCGGAAAGCGGGGAGCGGTTCGAGGGCCTGGTGCCGCCCGTGGTGGCTGCGCCGTGCTTTGCCATCCGGCGGCCGGCCGTCGCCGTTTACACGCTCGGCGACTACGTCGAGGCCGGCATCATGTCGGCCGACCAGGCCGAGCTGCTCCGCGCGGCCGTGCGCGACCGAAAGAACGTGCTGGTCGCCGGCGGGACGAGCACCGGCAAGACGACGCTGGTCAACGCGATCCTCGCAGAAGTCGCCAAGACCGGCGACCGCATCGTGCTCATCGAGGATACGCGCGAGTTGCAATGCGCCGCGCCGAACCTCGTGGCGCTGCGCACCAAGGACGGGGCTGCGTCGCTGTCTGATCTGGTCCGCTCGTCGCTGCGCCTGCGGCCCGACCGCATCCCGATCGGCGAGGTTCGCGGGGCAGAGGCGCTCGATCTTCTGAAAGCCTGGGGCACGGGACACCCCGGGGGCGTGGGCACGCTGCACGCAGGCTCCGCCATCGGCGCACTGCGCCGGCTCGAACAGCTCATCCAGGAAGCCGTGGTCACCGTTCCGCGCGCGCTCATCGCCGAGACGATCGACCTCATCGCGGTCCTCGCCGGCCGCGGCTCCGCGCGCCGGCTCGCCGAGCTCGCCGCGGTGAAGGGCCTCTCGCCCGCCGGCGACTACGTCCTCACCCCCGCAGGAGAACCGTGATGTTAATCAAGGATGCCCGCCGTGCGTTCGCCACGGCAACCGCCTTCGTCTTCGTCGCCCTCGCGACCGCGCCGGCCTATGCGGCCGGATCGAACATGCCGTGGGAGCAGCCGCTCAACCAGATCCTGGAGAGCATCCAAGGGCCCGTGGCCAAGGTCGTGTCGGTGATCATCATTATCGTCACCGGTCTGACGCTCGCCTTCGGCGAGACCAGCGGCGGCTTCCGTCGCCTCATTCAGATCGTCTTCGGCCTCAGCATCGCCTTCGCAGCGTCGAGCTTCTTCCTGACCTTCTTCCAGTTCGGCGGCGGGGTGACGGTGTGATGGAGCAAGATGGCGTCATCGCCGGCTTCTATGCGCCCGTTCACCGAGCGTTGACCGAGCCGATCCTCTTGGGCGGCGCGCCGCGCGCCGTGGCGATCGTGAACGGCACGCTTGCTGCCGCGATCGGGCTCGGTCTTCGGCTCTGGATCGTCGGCGGCCTCATCTGGCTTGTCGGTCACATCGCCGCCGTTTGGGCGGCGAAGCGTGACGCCGCCTTCGTCGACGTCGTGCGTCGGCATCTGCGTTATCCGCAGCACATGGTCTCGTGAGGTTCGCCCAATGATGAACCTTGCCGAGTATCGTCGCCATAACCAGAGCCTCGCCGACTTCCTGCCGTGGGCGGCGCTCGTCGCCAAGGGCGTTGTTCTCAACAAGGATGGCTCCTTCCAGCGCACCGCACGCTTTCGCGGTCCAGACTTAGATTCTTCCACGCCTGCCGAGCTGGTGGCCATCACGTCGCGTCTCAATAACGCGTTGCGTCGCCTTGGTTCCGGCTGGGCCGTGTTCATTGAGGCCCAGCGTGTGCCGGCGCACAGGTATCCGTCAACTCAATTTCCGGATCCCGTTTCGGCGCTGGTCGATGCCGAGCGTCGAGCCCAATTCGAAGAAGAAGGCGCGCATTTCGAGAGCGGCTACTTCCTGACACTGCTCTGGCTGCCGCCCGCCGATGACGCGGCCCGCGCGGAAGCTTGGCTCTATGAGAACCGCGCCCAGGGCGCCGCCGACTGGCGTGCCACGCTCGAAGGCTTCGTCGACCGCACCGATCGCGTGCTCGCGCTGCTCGAAGGCTTCATGCCGGAATCGGATTGGCTCGATGACGCCGAGACCCTGACCTACCTGCATTCCTGCATCTCGACGCGGCGCCAGCGCGTGCGCGTGCCGGAAACGCCGATGTACCTCGACGCCATCCTGGTGGACGAGGACCTGACGGGTGGCCTCGAACCACGGCTCGGCCGCGCACATCTGCGCACGCTCACCATCATGGGCTTTCCATCACAGACCTGGCCGGGCCTGCTCGACGACCTCAATCGCCTGGCGTTTTCCTATCGCTGGGCGACACGCGCCATCTGCCTCGACAAGACCGACGCGGCCAAGCTCCTCGGCAAGATCCGCCGTCAGTGGTTCGCCAAGCGCAAGAGCATCATGGCGATCCTCAAGGAGGTGATGACCAACGAGGCGTCGGTGCTGATGGACTCCGACGCCGCCAACAAGGCGCTCGATGCCGACGCCGCTCTGCAAGAACTTGGCACCGACCTCGTCGGCGAGGCCTACGTCACCGCCACTGTTACCGTCTGGGACGATGATCCGCGGATCGCGGACGAGCGCCTTCGCCTGGTCGAGAAGGCCATTCAGGGCCGCGACTTCACCTGCATGCGCGAAGGCGTCAACGCGATCGAAGCCTGGCTTGGGTCTCTCCCAGGGCATGTCTACGCCAATGTCCGGCAGCCGCCGATCTCCACGCTCAACCTCGCGCACATAATGCCGTTTTCGGCGGTTTGGGCCGGGCCGGAACGGGACGAGCACTTCCAGGCGCCGCCGCTTCTCTTCGCCAAGACCGAGGGATCGACCCCGTTCCGCCTCAGCCTACATGTCGGGGATGTCGGCCACACCTTGATCGTCGGCCCGACGGGCGCCGGCAAGAGTGTGCTGCTCGCGTTGATGGCCTTGCAGTTCCGGCGCTATGCCGGTGCACAGGTCTTCGCCTTCGACTTCGGCGGCAGCATCCGGGCGGCGGCGCTCGCGATGGGCGGCGATTGGCACGATCTCGGCGGAGCGCTCTCCGACAGCGCCGCCGAGCCCGTCGCGCTCCAACCGCTCGCGCGGGTCGATGATCCCGGAGAGCGCGCGTGGGCCGCCGAATGGGTCGCGGCGCTCCTCGGTCGCGAGTCCGTCACCGTCACTCCGGAACTGAAGGAACACCTATGGTCAGCGCTGACTTCGCTTGCGTCCGCGCCTATCCAGGAGCGCACCATCACCGGGCTCTCGGTGCTCCTGCAATCAAATGCCCTGAAACAGGCGATCCAGCCCTACACCGTGGCAGGCCCCTGGGGACGACTGCTCGACGCGGAAACGGAGCGGCTCGGCGAAGCCGAAGTCCAGGCTTTCGAAACCGAAGGGTTGATCGGCGCGGGCGCGGCTCCAGCCGTCCTATCCTATCTCTTCCATCGCATCGAAGATCGCTTCGACGGCCGACCCACCTTGCTCATCGTCGACGAGGGTTGGCTCGCCCTCGACGATCCCGGCTTCGCCGGGCAATTGAGAGAGTGGCTGAAGACGCTTCGGAAAAAAAATGCCAGCGTCATCTTTGCCACGCAGTCGCTTGCCGACATCGACGGCAGTGCGATCGCACCAGCCATCATCGAGAGCTGCCCGACCCGCATCCTGCTTCCCAACGAGCGCGCGCTCGAGCCGCAGATCGCGGCGATCTACCAGCGCTTCGGTCTCAACGATCGCCAAATTGAGATTCTGAGCCGCGCGACGCCGAAGCGCGAATATTACTGCCAGTCGCGGCGCGGCAATCGCCTATTCGAACTCGGGCTGTCCGAAGTCGCGCTCGCCTTCACCGCCGCCTCGGCGAAATCCGATCAGACCGCCATCGAAGAGCTGCTCGCGGAACACGGCCGCGGCGGCTTCACCGCCGCCTGGCTGCGTCGAAAGGATCTCGACTGGGCAGCGGACATGCTCACCCACAACCAGGAGACCACGTCATGATCCGTCACCGCTTGCGCGCCTTGCTCATCGCAGGCGCCGCCGCTTTCACCATTACGGCCTTCGCCAGCGGACCGGCGCGTGCGCAATGGATCGTGTTCGATCCGACCAATTATGCGCAGAACATCCTGACCGCCGCGCGTGAGCTTCAGCAGGTCAACAATGAAATCCAGATGCTGGAGAACCAGGCGACGTCGCTGATCAATCAGGCGCGCAATCTCGCAAGCCTGCCGTACTCGTCGCTCACGCAGCTTCAGCAGCAGATCACCCAGACCCAGCAGCTCCTCGCGCAGGCGCAGCGCATCGCCTACAGCGTCTCAAGCATCGACCAGTCGTTCACGCAGACCTATCCGCAGGCCTATCCCAGCGGGACGTCGTCGCAGCAGCTTCTCACGGATGCGAAGAGTCGCTGGCAGAACGCACTCGCCGGGTTCCAAGATACGATGCGCGTGCAAGCCGGCGTTGTGAGCAATCTCAACACCACGCGGACGCAGATCAACGCTTTGGTGTCCTCCAGCCAGTCGGCGACCGGCGCGCTGCAGGCCGCACAGTCGGGCAATCAGCTCGTGGCGCTTCAGACCACGCAGCTTGCGGACCTGACCGCGCTGATGGCGTCGATCGCACGCGCGCAGAGCCTCGATGCCGCGCGGACCCTTGAGACGCAGGCGCAGGCACAAGCGCAGACACAGGCATTCCTCAACTACGGCGCTGGTTACCAAGCCGGCTCCGCGCAGATGTTCCATTGATGCGAACCCGGCTTCTCAATCTGCCTGCTGTCGGCCGGGCTGTCGGCTTTTTGCTTGTCGCCATCGCGATCGTCGCGGCGGCACTGCACTTCCACACATCGCCTCCACGCCTCGAGCCGCGTGCGATGGAGAAACACACGCCCGACTCGCTCGCCGAAGAGCTCAAGCGGTGTCAGCTCATCGCCGACCAGGCCAAGGACGATCCGGCCTGCGAGGCGGCCTGGGCTGAAAACCGCCGCCGCTTCTTCACCTATACGCCGGCCTCCGGACCGAAGAACCCGACTCCGGCTCCAGCCAAGAACACCGACAGGTAAGCATCATGGGCGGCACGGGAGTCATCGACAATTTCCTGGGCACCTTCACCCAGTATATCGATTCCGGCTTCGGCCTCGTTCAAGGTGACGTGCGCTGGCTCGCCAGCGTCCTCATCGCCATCGACATCACGCTGGCGGGGCTCTTCTGGGCGATGGCGCCCGACGAGGACGTGCTCGCGCGCCTGATCCGCAAGACGCTCTATATCGGCCTCTTCGCCTTCATCATCGGCAACTACAACAATCTCGCGCAGATCATCTACAACAGCTTCGCCGGCCTCGGGATCAAGGCCGGTGGCGGCACGATGAGCGCTGCGCAGCTCCTGCAGCCCGGCAAGATCGCCGAGGTCGGGATCGATGCCGGCAAGCCGATCCTCACCGCCATCTCCGGTATGATGGGCTTCACCAGCGTCTTCGCCAATCTGGTGCAGATCGTCATTCTTCTGGTCGCGTGGCTGATCGTCGTCATCAGCTTCTTCGTCATGGCGATCCAGCTCTTTGTGAGTTTGATCGAGTTCAAGCTGACGACGTTGGCCGGTTTCGTACTCGTGCCGTTCGGGCTCTTTGGCCGCACGGCCTTCCTCGCCGAACGGGTGCTGGGCAACGTGGTGTCCAGCGGGATCAAGATTCTCGTGCTCGCCGTCATCATCGGCATCGGCTCCACGATCTTCAATCAATTCACCAGCGGCTTCAACAATCCGCCGACCATTTCCGACGCGCTGACGCTGATCCTCGCAGCGCTCTCGCTCCTTGGCCTCACGATCTTCGGTCCAGGCATCGCCAATGGCCTGATCGCGGGCGGACCGCAGCTCGGCGCCGGCGCGGCTGTCGCGACAGGATTGGGAGCGGCCGGGATCGGAGCGGCCGGCATTGCGGCGACCGCCGGGGGTGTCGCCGCGGCCGGCGGCGCGATCGCCGGGACGGCGCGCGCGGGAGCCGCGGTCGCGGGCGGCGCCAGCGCCGCATATCGCGCGGGTGGGGCAGCGGGTGTCGCCCAAGCTGCCGGCTCAGTCGCCATGAGCCCACTGCGCCGCGCCGCCAGCAGCCTTCAAGAAAGCTTCGCCTCTGGCGAGCGTGCCGTCATGAGCGGCGGCGCGCGCTCGTCGTCATCCGCCGGCGCGTCCGCCGCGTCGGACAGCCCGCCAGCATGGGCCCAGCGCATGAAGCGCGGCCAGACCATCAACCGCGGCGTCACCGCCGCCGACCACGCAATCCGCTCCGGTGATCGGGCAAGCGGCGGGCATCAGGTCGATCTTTCCGAGGGGGAATAGCTCATGTTCCGACGATCGACCGTGCGCTATGGCAAGACGCCGGACGCGGAGACGCCATATCAAAAGGCCGGCCAGGTCTGGGACGAGCGGATTGGCTCCGCGCGCGTTCAGGCCAAGAACTGGCGCCTGGCTTTCTTCGGCGCACTCGTTCTCAGCGGTGGGCTCGCCGGCGGCCTGGTCTGGCAATCGGCCCGCGGCACCATCACGCCTTGGGTTGTGCAGGTTGACAAGCTCGGCCAGGCCCAGGCCGTCGCGCCCGCCACCGCGGACTACCAGCCGACCGACCCGCAGATCGCGTGGCACTTGGCGCGCTTCATCCAGGAAGTGCGCGGCATCCCCGCCGACCCCGTGGTGCTGCGTCAGAACTGGCTCGACGCCTACAACTACGTCACAGACAAGGGGGCGCTCGCGCTCAATGACTATGCGCGGACGAGCGATCCGTTTTCCAAGGTCGGCAAGAACCAGGTCTCCGTCGACGTCGCGAGCGTCATCCGCGCCTCCGACTCCAGCTTTCGCGTC
Organism: Caulobacter sp. SSI4214; assembly: GCF_012184455.1. NCBI lineage: Bacteria > Pseudomonadati > Pseudomonadota > Alphaproteobacteria > Caulobacterales > Caulobacteraceae > Caulobacter > Caulobacter sp. SSI4214. The sequence goes on from NZ_SZWJ01000014.1 coordinate 57,039, forward strand.
GAATGGACGGAGCGTCATTACATCGACGGCGCGCTCGCCTCGACTGAGCGATGGAGCGCCATCCTCACCATCGCGCTGCAGATGCCGACCGACGCCGATCGGCTGAAGAAGAATCCGCTCGGCGTCTACGTCCACGCCCTCAATTGGTCAAAGGAGCTCGGCTGATGCGCCCGCTTGCGATCTCGTCGCTCTTACTTGCGTCTGTCTCCCTCGGCGCCTGCGCCACAGCCTGGAAACCGCCGCAGATCAGCTACGACAACACGCCGAAGCCCGCGGTGCTGCAGGCCGAGCCGCCCAAGCCCATTCAGATCGTCGAGGTGCCGAAGCCGTTGCCGCTGCCCGGACAACTCAAGCCGCTGCCCGGGAATACGAAGCGCGCTCCCGAACCTGCGGATCCGCATGCTCGCGTCGATCAGGCCAATGGCGCGGCCCGCGTCCAGCCGACACGGGCAGGCTATCTCAACGCTATCCAGGTCTACCCCTTTTCCGATGGCGCGCTGTATCAGGTCTATGCCGCGCCGGGCCAAATCACCGACATCGCGCTCGAGCCGGGCGAGCAGTTGACGGGCTCAGGGCCCGTCGCTGCCGGAGATACCGTGCGGTGGATCATCGGCGACACCGAGAGCGGCGCCGGGCCAGCCAAACGTGTCCACATCCTGGTGAAGCCCACCCGTGCGGATCTCATCACCAACCTTGTCATCAATACAGACCGTCGGACCTATCACCTCGAGCTGCATTCCGACGACAAGACGTATATGGCGTCGGTCTCTTGGGCTTATGCGCAGGATCAGCTCATCGCGCTGCGCCAGCAGAATGCGGCCGCCGAGGCCGCTGCCCCCGTCGCAACCGGCGTCGACATCAATGCACTGAACTTCCGCTATCGCATCGAGGGCGATACTCCGCCGTGGCGGCCGCTGCGCGCCTTCGATGACGGCCGGCAGGTGTTCATCGAATTCCCGACCGGCATCTCACAGGGTGAGTTGCCACCGCTCTGGGTGATCGGCGCGGAAGGCGACGGCCAGCTCGTCAACTACCGTGTCCGCGGCAATCACATGATCGTCGACCGCCTGTTCGCTGCGGCGGAGCTGAAGCTCGGCGGCAAGCACCAGGAGCTGGTGCGCATCGTCCGCACCGATGGGAGGCCGCGGTGACGGACGAAGCCAGGGATGACGTGGGGCCGAGCGCGGCCGCACGTCCGGCTGAGGAGATGCGCTTGCGCGCCAAGCGACCGCCGGTAACCCGGCTGTCCCGCAAGGTCCTGCTTGGCGTCGGTGCCGCCGCGGCCATTGGCATTGGAGGCGCACTGCTCTTCGCCTTGAAGCCGCAGCACCAGACAACCGGCGCCGAACTCTTCAACACCAACAACCGCAACACGCCAGATGGTCTCGCGAACCTGCCGCGCGATTATACGGGGCTGCCAAAGCCCGTGCCACAGCTTGGACCGCCGCTGCCCGGCGATCTCGGCAAGCCCATCCTCAACGCCGGCGCGCCTTCGCCCAGCATGCCAATGCCGGGACCGACACCGGAGGAGCAACGGCTCGCTCAGGAGATGGAAGCCGCCCGCACCAGTCATCTCTTCGCGACAACGAACGTCGTCGCGCCGAGCATGCCGATCGCGCCATCTCCAACGGCTCTCTCGCCGGGACTGACGCCGGCGAGCACATCGTCTGATCTCACGTCGCAAGATCACAAACTCGCATTCCTCAATGGCAACATCGACCGCAGAACAACGAGCCCCGATCGCGTCCAGCCGCCAGCAAGCCCCTATGTATTGCAGGCAGGCGCCGTAATTCCGGCATCGCTGATCACAGGCCTGCGGTCCGATCTGCCCGGACAGGTTACCGCGCAGGTGACCGAGGACGTCTACGACAGTCCGACGGGCAAGACCTTATTGATTCCGCAGGGGTCGCGCCTCGTCGGCCAGTATGATGCGCAGATCGCATTTGGCCAGTCGCGCGCCTTGCTCGTCTGGAACCGCCTCATCATGCCGAACGGCAAGTCGATCGTGCTCGAACGCCAGCCCGGCGCCGACACCGAAGGCTATGCCGGGCTTGAGGACGAGGTCGACAACCATTGGGGCATGCTGTTCAAGGCTGCGATCCTCTCCACCATCTTGTCCGTCGGCGCCGAGGCTGGAACGAGCAATAGTGAAAACAACCTTGCCCAGGCGATCCGGATGGGCGCGTCGCAGAGCTTCAACCAGGCTGGCGAACAGATCGTAGGCCGCTCCCTCAATATCCAGCCGACGATCACAATCCGGCCGGGCTTCCCCGTGCGGGTCATGGTCACACACGACCTGGTCCTCGAACCCTACAAAGGCTAGGTGCCCGATGAGCAAACTCAAACTAAGCGCATTGGAAGACGACAAACCGGTGAAGATGACGATCGAGCTGCCGGCGGCCGTTCATCGTGACCTCCAGGCCTATGCCGAAGCGCTCTCCCACGAGACCAACCAGAGCGGTATCGAGCCCGCCAAGCTGATTCCACCGATGCTGGCGCGCTTCATGGCGACGGACCGAGCCTTCCGAAAGACCCGCCGGACCTCGTCGTCGCAGAAGACATCGTGATGACGTGCCGAGGCTGCCTCTGCTAAAGCAGCCCGCGATCCTTCGCTTCATCGCGCATAAACGCGACAAACCGTCCTACAACGGGTTCTTCGCATTCAGGAAGCCACACGAGATTCACACAAAATGATGCGTTCGCCTCCGAAATCGGCCTGAAGACCACGTCAGGAAATCCGAGCTCGGCTTGGCTCTCTGCCGCGAGCGTCACGCCAAAGCCCGCTGCCACAAACGCGAGAATATATTGCTTGCTGGCGGCGTGCGATTGAAAGTCTACGTTCCTGCCAAGAAGCGAGGCGAAGAATTCGCGCTGCGCCTGACTTTCGCCCCAGCCTTCGACAAGAACCGTCTCGCCCGACAATTCCTTCCAACCAAGCGCCTTACGCCTCGCCAGGGAATGTTTCGCGGGAAGCGCCGCCATCAGCCGCTCACTATAGATGGGCAGCATCGCCGCATGCGGCCACAACGCGAAGCTCGGGACAAACGCGGCGTCAAGTCGTCGATCGGCCAGCGCGGCGGCGATCTCCCGTTCATGCATCTCGAATTGCACCACCGAAACACCAGGGTATCGTCCGTGCCAGCACCGCAACAAGTCCCCCAGAGGCTTTCCGATCGGCGGCATTCGTAGGCCCAGACGAATCTCGCCCGTCGTGCCAAGGCCGTTGTGATGACCTGCGGCCTTCACGGCATCGACTTCAGCGAGGACACGTCTAATGTGCCGCATGACCGTCTGTCCGCTCGGCGTGAGCCGCACACCGGCACGGTTGCGCTCGAAGAGGGTGAGGCCAAGCTCATCCTCAAGCCGTGCGATACGCCGACTGATCGTCGACGCATGCAGCCCGAGCACGAGCGCTGCACGCGCAAAGTTTCCTGCATCCACCGCCGCCGTCACAAACTGGAGGTCGGCGAGGTCCATGTCATAAGACCGCGGCGTGACGATCCTGCAAATTGATCGCGACCACCGCTATCATTGCGCGCCTTGCAGCTCGGATTCGTTGGCTTCTTCTTCTGCAGTTCCTTCTCGCGCCGGTGTCCCATCAGCGGTGCCGGCACCGTTCAGGATCGGATATGCCAGCGCTGCGATGTGCGAGTGAACGCGCCGGAGGTCTCTGACAATGCGCAGAAACTGACCGCCATCTTCGGCGACACGAGCGACTCCCTCGCCAGCATCCGCTCGCGCCGTGGTGGCCGCGACCCGCAGCAACTGCACATGGAGCGCGGTCGCACGCGCCTCCAGTCGCCGCAGAGCGCTCTTTCGCGAGATGAGCCGGTTCGCCTCGGCGGGATCACGGGTCAGAAACACTGCAAGCCCCATGTGGAGGCTTTCCAGGATTTCGGCATTCATCGAAACGATGAGATCGCGTTCGTCCTTCGCAAACGGCCTCCCCCGCTTGATCCGTTTGACCACGAATTCGATGAGGTTGTTGGCGACGACATCGCCAACGTGCTCGAGATTGATGACGGCTGACAATATCTCCTGGACCCGGGCGCCTTCGCTATCGTCATGCAACGGCTGCTCATTTCCGAGATCTGCCAGATAGCTGCGTATCGCGGCTCCAAGACGGTCGACAGACCGATCCATCCGGCTGATCGCGGTGGCGCGCCGAGGATCGTCTTGTTGGAACACCTCCGAAGCGCCCTTCAACATTGCTTCGACCATGTCGCCCATGCGAAGCGTCTCGCGCGCGGCATTCGCCAACGCGACGGTCGCCGCCCCTAATCCTGCCTCCTCCAAGTAGATTGGTTTTCCGGGATCATCAGGCGCCGGCGGGTCGGGAAGTACGCGGACGAGCAGCCGGGCCAGCCAATGAGACGGCCCGATAAACACCGCTGCAAGGATCAGGTTGAACGCGGTGTGGAAGTTCACCACGATCCGCCCCGGCGCAGGATCGATGTGGGCGAGAAGCGGCACGCATATTGCCAGCAACGGAAGCGTCACGACCGCGCCCACGATTCGAACCAGGCAGTTGCCGAGCGGAAGACGACGAGCAACCGGTGAACCCGCCTCAAAGAGTGCGGGCAATGTGCCGCCGATGTTGGCGCCGACAACGAACGCCAGCGCGCCGATCGGCGAAACGGTCTGACTCGCAGTCAGCGACACGATAAGAAGCACGACCGCCACGCTGGAATGACAAGCCCAGGTGAGCAGCGTTGCCACCAACACCGCAAGGAGAGGCTCGTTGCCGATTGCAGCGAGAACGTTTTTCAGCAAAGGCGCGTTCTCGATTGGCGCAAACTCATGCGCCATCCCCGACAAGGCCAGCAACATCAGTCCCAGCCCGATCGCGATTCGCCCGGCATTGCGCAGCCGATCATCGTCGAACGAGCGGAAAGCCATGACCCCGAGCAGGACCAAAGGAGGGCCGACGACACCGGCGTCGAACGACAGCACCTGCGTAACCAGCGTGGTTCCGACGTTGGCACCCAGCATCACCACCAAGGCGGGCCCGAGCCCGATAAGACCGTTCGCCGTAAATGCGGAGGCCATGAGACCCGTCGCGGTGCTGCTTTGCAGAAGCGCCGTAATGCCGACGCCGGCAAGAAACGCCCGCCACCGCCGCGTCAGATTGTGCTCCAGCCATATCCGAAGGACATGGCCGAAGCCCCGCTGGACGCCGGTCGTCACCATATGAGTGCCCCAAAGGAGCAATCCGACGTAGCCGGCGAGTTCGAATAGAACGACGGTCCCGGTCATCAGAACCATCCCCCGTCATCTGGCAAGTACACGCGGTCCATGGCTCAGAACTCCGCGTGAAGACGGCCAGAAAAGACCGACACCGGACCGCGGTCGGCGTTGTATGCAGGGTTGACGATCAGTTGGTAGTCGGCGGTGAAGGTGAGCCCGTTCCCGATCGCCAGCGCGTAATAGCTTTCGAAAATCCGCTCGGTGCTGTAGTTCAGCGCCCCATCACCGATCAGGAGTCCGTTTCCACCAGCGGCAAGGAAGTCGCGATGGGCCGCAGACAGCCCATTGATGGCCCCACCGATCCCGACGGTATCGTTCGGCCGACCCCAAGGATTGCCCTTGATCGAAACGCCGCCTGACACGCTTCGGTCAATGTCGGTGAACGACAGCGTCTCGTTTTGCCCATCGTTCCAGCTCACGCGACCGAAAACGCCGATCCCAGGCGCAATCTGCTGCTCCAAATTCGCGTAGAAGCCGTATTTCGGATTCACGTGGCGAATACTCGCCATCACCGTATTGATGTCTTGCGTGGAATCCTGGCTCTCGATTGCCAGGGCCTGGCGGTAGTTGCCCATGACACCCTGGGTGCCAAAGACGCCGAGCCGCAGTTTTCCAGGCTGGCCCGCGATGGCGTAACGCTGCTCGAACTCCACCACGGCGCCGCCCGTGTTGAATTTCAAGACATCGCTGTTGGGCTCGGACGGCACCTGAACGAATGCCGCGCGGACTGCCCAGTCCTTCTTATTCAATTCGACGATTGCGCCGCGCGTGTATCCGGGGAGATCCGCCGGGAAATCGTAAGCCGCGGACGACCACAGCGCCCAGTTCATGAAATCGGCGCGAGGATCGTGCGCATAGGTGTTGTTGTCAAAGAAATCGCCGATGGCAAAGCGTCCGACGATCACCGTGATGCGATCGATATCACGTTTGCCCGCGAGCTGGTTGGGACCGTCGGCGACGTCCTCTTGTTCGCCGCCGAGGCCAAAGGTCTGCTTGAAGTAATAGCGTTGCGGCCGAATCTTCGGGAATGCGGCTCCAGCCTTTTGTGCTTCGCCGTTCGGGAAGCCCGCCAGACCCAATGTCCCATTCAGGCCGAATCCCTGCGCCAGTTCGGGATTGAAATAGAACTCGCCGCCCTGCCACAGCCGGACGCCGATGAAGGCGGTCGTCGTCCACGTCTCGCGGACCTCGCCGCCTCCCGGCAAGCTGTTCGCACCCGCATAGGGGGAGCGGAAGCTTGGATATCCCTGCGCAATCACTGTCGTTTGCGCATGGACGTTCCAGTCACTCGAATCCGGCAAGCGTGGCGTCGCGCTCTGTGAGCCGGACGCCGCCCACGGCAGATCGTTGAAGTGGTAGTTCAGCCCGATTTTGGCGAGGTAAAGCCCGGGGGCAAGACGGGCGTTCGGCAGATCGAAGCGGCCCAGATCATAAGTAGCCGCAGAAAGATTCACATAGTCGTACTCGACTTTCGCCGTCCAATTGCCGCTCAACGCGAATTCCGCACCGAGGCCTGCGGTCCAGCCCGTCTGATAGCGGCCGAGTTGCGCACCGCTGCCGTCGTTGACCTCGATATGACCATGCCCCCAGGCGAAGCCACCCGTGACATAGGGCATCCACCGATCAAATGCGTAACCCACTCGGCCGCGCGCGGTGCCTACGTAGTCGACCGTAGAATTGAACGGCGCCGGCGCCAACGCCGGCTCGTCGGTCGGGCTCGTGAACGACGCGTCGGCTTCAACACCGAGCACCAGATGATTGTCGAGTTGCCGGTTATAGCCGACCTGAAAACCACCAATGAGGCCGGTCGGACTATGAGGCAGGAAGACGCCCTGCTCAGGCTTGGGGCGGGAGTCATCGCCCAAGCGGCCGCCACCGTAGCCGAAGTGACCACCGACATAAAAGCCGGTCCAGTCATAAACCCTCTTCATTTCGGCCTCGCTGGGCGGCCGATCCGCTTTGGTCCGAACATCAAGACGCCGTTCCGTGCCCAAGCGGTCGGCGCCGGCCGGAATCTCCTGGGCGTGCGCGTTTCCCGCGCCTGTCGCGGCGACAAGCAGCAGAACGGGGAAGCAGGCGCGCGCCGACAGACCGCGTCGACCGAACCGCGGTTCACGGCCGTAATTCCGTACAGGCGCATCCTTCTTGCGAACTTCAATTTCATCACAGATCATCAGCAGCTCCACTGATCACGGGACGAGCAAGCCATCTCGTGATCGACGTGAGGCCGCTCTATTTTCGGGGTATTGGGGGGCTGCGTGAGTATTCACTCACGCAGCAACTAGGAGGTTCGGGCATGGTTGATTCCTTTCGATTTGGTACGCAAAGTTTGCTCACCAGCGATCTGTTCTAAAACGCTCCCGCTGCCGCAGGCGGATACTTTGCCGATTGACCTGCGCCGCCATGCGCAAAAGCGCCTTTGCTTGCGCAACGGGAATCAAGCGCTCCCGCGCGAGTTGAAAGGCAGTGCGGGCGAGCCAATGGGCAACCGCCGCCAACAGCCCGCCGACCCGCAGACGGACAGCAACTCGAAGTGCGGCGCTTGAGCGTCCCCGCGTTTTCACGATGTCCCGTCGCCGCTCGGTCACCAACCGGCTGCCGAATGCGCTTCTTTCGCCATGAAAGAATTCAGCTCGCTTTCTCATTTGCATTGCACGTCTCCTCAGTAGACTTCGCTGCTGGCCGACCGAGCCAGGTCAGTTGGACTCACCCCACATTGCGCTTCGACGGCGGGCTCGCTCGGACTTCCAAATGCGCCACGACCTCCTCGAGAGGCGCGACGAAAGGCGAAACGCCGCGAACGCGCCACGCCTGTTCAGAAACCCCTCCCGCACAAGAATGCGCGCGACCCTCACAACCCAGATCGCACCGAACAGGCAGGCCCGTTCTTCCAAGTGGCGCGCGATTGACCGCGGAGAGCGCATCAGCGCTTCCCGCCGGTTTCGTTGCGACCGAGCCTTTGCCGGATTCGCACGTGGCTCTGGTCCACCCATGCGAGAGCGGATCGCGCAAACGGGCCTTTCGGCACGTGTTTGAGAACAAGGACCTCCACTTTCCCGAGCCACCAGAGCTGCAGCCGAACGCTGATAGGCCGCTCCCGATGCTGGATCTTGCGGGTCATCATGGCTGCCTCCGCCAAACAGAGCCGATAAGCTCACGACCTCCAGCCCAACAGAGCCGTCGCGCTCTCTGAGGGCCGCAAGCGTGCAGGCGCGCAACCACAGCTCCGGATCGGCAAACGGGGCGAAACCCGATACAAGCCGGTCCCAGATTGTTGGTCGGCGCCGGCCAGACGCCGCAGTCGTCGAGTGAGGCCGCAGCGATGTGGAATGACGTATGCACATGCTCCCCCCTTCACCGGCCGATGAGCGAAAGCTGCACGATCCGCACGAGGACAAGCCCGCCGGCCAAGATCAGATAGCCGCGCAAGACCAGCATCCAGAGACGAGTCATCGGCGTCATCCGAGCTGACGGAAGCTCATCCAGCGGCGGCATGCGGTACGTCGCGCGCACCATCTCGTTCTTCGCGCTGGCCGGCTCTTCGCGGTGGATGAAGAGGAAGGCGACAGCGACGGCGAGCGTGAATACGCCTCCGATCCCGAGTATCGCGAGAATCGTGCTCTCGCTCATGTTTGGATACAGCACCGATGCGGTCAGGATGATTGACAGCATCACGAGGACACCGACGACGGCGCCGGTGAACAGGTTCATCCACCGCCCATTGATCCACGGACCCAGAACGGCTTTGTCGTTGCAAAGCAGCAGCAGGAACACGGTGGCGCTCGGTAGCAACACGCCGGCCAGAGTCTGCACGGCGTTGGTCAGCAGGCCGAGCGGCATGCCGGGGGTCAAAACCAGCGCAGCAGCCAACGTAACGAGGCCGCCATAGACCGCATAGAAGCCCTTGGCGTCCTGGGGCTTGCGATGCAGCGAATGCCGCAGCGACAGCACATCGCCTATCGCGTAGGCCGTCGACAGCGAGACCGCCATCGCGCCGATCACGCTGGCATCGAGCAGCGCAAGGGCGAAGAAGACGCCAGCCGTCTTCCCGACATAGGCGCCAAGCCCGGCAGCCACGGCTCCGGCGTCCTGGAAATTCCCGAACTCCGGACGACCTGCGAACGTCGCTGCGGTGAACGCCATCATCGCCACTGCGCCGATGACGACCAGCACAATGCCAAGGACGAGATCGATGCGCCCGTAGCTCAGAAAGCGCGTCGTGATGCGCTTGTCGATCACATAGCTCTGCTGGAAGAAGAGCTGCCAGGGCGCGACCGTTGTCCCGACAATGGCAATGATCAGGAGCATCACCTCGCTCAGCTTCCCGCCTTCAGGAAACTGCGGCACGACGAGATCATGGGCGATCTGGCTGACCGGGGGATGAACCCAGACGAGCACCGGCACCAACAGAAGACTGCCGAAAACGAGAAACAGCGAAAATCTTTCGAATCGCCGGAAATTGCCCGTCCCAGCCGCGGCGATAATGACGGCCGCTGCGGCAATGACGCCTACGCCTCGCGGAAGCCCGAGGTACTCGAGCGCCAGACTGATTCCGATGAACTCGGTGACGATGGTCAGAGCATTCAGCAAGAAAAGGTCGACAACGCTGAAGGCGCCCCAGAACTTGCCAAACCGTTCGAGAATGAGCCGCGCGTGGCCGACGCCCGTCACCGAGCCGAGCCGCAAAACCATTTCCTGGTTCACGTACAGGACGGGAATGAGCAGGATGAGCGTCCACAACAGCGAGGTGCCATAGTTCTGGCCCGCCTGCGTGTAGGTGCCGAAGGCGCCGGCATCGTTGTCACCGACCATGACGATCAGGCCCGGTCCAAGGATTGCCAGCAGCGTCATCAAACGAGCACGCCAACCGTTCCTGGGACCCGTATCGTTCTTCTTGATTGTGCCGAGCGCGCCTTTGATGTCGCCGATATGCGCTTCATCCAGCACAGCGTGACGCACGGGAGTATCGAGGTTAGACAGCATGATTAACCGCCTTTGAAATGGCGTTGACTTGAGGGTTCTTGCGTTGGAGCGGTCGTGCGGGTCGACCTGTCGCGCACGACACGCGATCGCGCTCAGTCCGGTGACAGAAACCACCGGCATTCGAGGCGCCCTCCCGCCGTCAGTCGCCAACGGGCTGTCAACCGCGGGCGCCTGCGCTTGAAAGAGAGAACCGAGCAGTTCGCTGGAGAAGTGACGCCTTGCGGACGCACACTGGAAAACTGGAAGGTCATTTTTTGCCTCCTGATGCCTGGGCTCAGGAGGCGGCACGCATCAAAGCAGCGCGAAGTGGATCGCGCGGCCCTCGACAATCGTGTCGTCGCCCTGAGCGTAGCCGAGCTGCAGCGAAACGAGAGCAGACGTCGAGCGTCTACTGTCGCATTCGTCGGCCAGACTGCTAGGTCGCGGGTTCATAGCGATCCCTTGCTGTGCCAATGGAAAATCCAGCCCACCATAGGCTGGACCTTGGCGCGTGAAATCGTTGCCGGTCTTCACAGCGCCACGGTTTTGATATATACCCAAGGGGGTATATTGCAACTATACCCGGGTATACGAAATGGGCAGATCGCACGTCGTTGCCGAGAAGCAGCGACTCCTTAACCGTGTCCGCCGCTTGCGCGGCCAGGTCGACGCATTAGAGCGGGCTCTCATCACCGACGAAGCCTGTGACGACGTCATGCGCCTGGTCACTGCAACCCGCGGAGCGATCAACGGAATCATGGCGGAAGTTATCAACGGCCACATCCGCACCCACATGGTCGACCCCAACCGCGCGCCCAGCCAGAGCGAGCGAAACGCCGCGGACGAGTTGGTCAGTGTCCTGCGAACATATCTTAGGTGATGTAATGATGCCGCCCCACGCCAAAGCTCAGGGCGTTGACGAGCCGAACGCGCCCGCACACCCGAACCGTGCGCGCCGCTTTGCTCGGCCATGGGCATACTTTGTCTCCCGCCTGGACCCGCGACCACAGGCCCTCTTCTCGCCGATGCTACCGATCTTCACGGCAGCACTCGCCATCGCCATCTTCATTTTCGACACGGTCACACCCTACGAGATCGCGGCCGCGAGCCTCCAGGTCGTGGTCGTCCTCCTGTCCCTGCGCTTTTGCCGGAAGCAAGGCGTCATCTTCGTGTCGCTAGGCTGTGCCGCGCTCAGCATCCTCAGCGCCGTACTTACCATCGTGAGCTATGTTCCAACCGCCGGGAGCACCTTCAGTCTCGGTGTCATCAACACGTCGATCAGTCTGACTGCGATCGCAGCAACTGCTTACCTCGCGCTGGCTACCGAGACCGCCCGCCAGACGGCTGAACGCGCGCAAGCGCACCTCGCCCACGTGGCTCGTCTGACAACACTTGGCGAGCTTTCCGCCTCAATCGCTCACGAGCTGAACCAACCCCTGACGGCGGTCATCACGAATGCGAATGCCGCCACACGCTGGATCCGCAGTGAGCCGCCAAATCCGCAGAAGGTCACGAGTTCGATCGAAAGCATCGTCGAAGACGCACGGCGCGCGAGTGAGATTATCGCTCGAATTAGAGCCCTGACCACACGCGCTGAACCCCAAAACGCATGGGTCGACATCAACGCGGTGATACAAGAGGTGCTTGTCCTCATCCAGTCTCAGTTGAACGAAAACCGCATCGTGGTCCGAGCTGAACTTAACAACGGCCTGCCGAGCGTCTTCGGTGACCGAATCCAATTACAGCAAGTCGTTCTCAACCTCATCGTCAACGCCATCGACGCAATCGGTGCTGCGCAAGCAGACCTCCGAGAAATTCGCATTAAATCCCGCAAGACACGGCCGAGTGGCGTCGAGGTCAGCATTGAGGACACCGGCGGCGGACTGACTACGACTGATGTCAATCAGATCTTCGATGCATTCTTTTCGACGAAGACCGGAGGCATGGGCATCGGTCTCTCGATCTGCCGCTCGATCATTGAAGCTCATCATGGCCGCATCTGGGCCGAAAAGGGCGAGCCTTCAGGAGCCACCTTCCACTTCACGCTGCCTGGGACTCAGGAGGCAAACCAATGAACCTCGGCGCTCCAGCCACCCGCACTCAGAAATTAACCGTGGCGATCGTGGATGACGATCCGTCCGTCCGGAAAGCCATTAGCAATCTATGTGAATCCGAAGGGTTCGACGTCGTGGCGTTCTCCTCTACGGCCGAATTCTTGCGCTGGTCGATTCCGGAGACACCCGTCTGCATGGTCTTGGACGTCCGCATGCCGGGCGAAAACGGGCTGAATTTTCAAGTCGAGTTAGCGAAGTCTCACGCTGAAATTCCGATCGTGTTTGTCACGGCGCACGGTGACATTCCGATGTCTGTCCGCGCCATGAAGGCTGGCGCCATCGAATTCCTGACAAAGCCGTTCAGGGATCAGGACCTCCTCGACGCCATCAACGGCGGCTTGGCGAAAAGTCGTATGCGCCGTAACGCGCTCGAGATGAATGCCGAATTGGAAGCTCGATACCAATCGCTGTCCAATCGCGAGCGAGAGGTGATGGATCTGATTACAAAGGGTCAACTCACGAAGCAGATTGCGGCAACACTCAACCTTAGCGAAATCACCGTTAAGGTCTGCCGCCGGCAAATCATGACGAAGATGCAGGCGAATTCCATGCTCGACCTCGGACGCATGTCAGAGAAACTGGAAAGGATGAGAAGCGGACCTGCGGAGCACCGGTAGAAGAAGCCACGCTCGGATCGCTGCTGCTCGATATACCCGAGGATAGTTGTGCGACGAGCTGATTTGTCGCAACGCTCTATCGGAGTCGTACCTCCGAGAAGAAAAGGGCGGAGATCGTGCCCCACACCGCCACGTTAGGACATAGGGCCCAAGCGATCCTGGCGGTGTTCGCACAGCTCCACAAGAGCGCCGGCGATACTCTGAGATACGACGAGATCACCGATTATATTGGCGACGCTCACGTCCGAAAACTCGGTCAGCAAGAGCTGACTCGCGAAGGCCTCGTTGTTGAACACCAATATACGCTTGAACTCACCTCGACCGGCCGAGCGGCGATCACCTCGCTATTCGGGCCGAGCGGCCGACTCGCTCCCAGGCTTTTGAACGGGATCGAAACAACGACGATCAACAACCATAAGATCAAGGCTTGGCCACGAGAACCTGACAATCCGAGCATCCGCTACGTCGTGAAGCGCTTTGCGTTAAAGCTCGCAATACTTCTCGTCTTTGCCCTTGCGCAAATACCGTCGCGATGGGGTTTCGGTTACGCCTTCGTCGCTTTGACGGCGTTATCGGGCATGATCTGCATTGGTCTGGCGCTCGTGCGTCGTGAGGCCTGGACGCTCGCGCGCCTGAACTACTGGCACGAAGCCGTCGCGTTTCTTGCTCTTGCATTGAGCGGCTGGACTACGATGCGCTGAACACCGGCGAATCCGCGCGGCGGACGGCCAAAGCGCCACGCCGAATATACCCGAGTATATTCTTCAGACACTTTTCGAGCGAAGAACGCCTCCGGGTATAAGTAGCGCAAACAACGATCGCACTCTATAGACACAGCAAATCTGCTTGGCGGGACTCGTCTATCCTCGCTTGAGCAGTTCTAGGAAACCGAACGATGCCGAACGACGGTAGTCGACAGCTTACGCCGCCACGGACGTTTCGCCGAGCCTAGACAAGAGCTCGCTCGTGACGGCCGGCACGGCTGACACGAGGGCGCCATGGTCTTTCTTTCCAGGAGTGACGGCAAACACCGCCATTTCGATAGGAGCTTGGCGCCTCGTCTCGCCGGGCCAAGTTGGGCAGACCTCGCCGCCATCGCCCTTGTGGTAGTCATCGCATTGCTCGTCATTGTCGGGGTTGGCCAAATGCGCCAACCGCTGACGGCTCTCAATGCCGCGCCCGTCGACCTTCAGCTCCTGCACCTTCCTGAATATGCACTTCTCTCGACCCTGCGCATGTTCGGGGCACTTGCGGCATCTCTGATATTCACTCTGACTGTTGCGACCCTCGCAGCAAAAAGCCGCAAAGCCGAACTGATCATCGTTCCTGCTCTCGACATTCTACAGTCGGTTCCGGTGCTCGGCTTTCTGACGTTCACCGTCATGTTCTTCATGAACTTATTTCCTGGGCGCCAGCTTGGGGTCGAGTGCGCCGCGATTTTTGCGATCTTCACAAGCCAAGCCTGGAACATGGCGTTCAGCTTCTACCAGTCGCTTCGCACGGTCCCGAAGGATCTCGACGAGGTGAGCCGGCAGTTTGGCTTTTCGTCCTGGCGCAGATTTGTGCGCCTCGAGCTTCCGTTCGCCATGCCAGGTCTGGTCTGGAACGCCATGATGTCGATGTCGGGAGGATGGTTCTTCGTTGTCGCCTCGGAAGCGATCGCGGTTGGCAACACGACGATCGCATTGCCCGGTATCGGCTCCTGGTTGGCGCTCGCAATTGAGCGGAAAGATTTCGGCGCTGTCGCCTGGGCAGTCTTCGCAATGGCCGTCGTCATCGTCCTCTACGACCAGCTCATATTCCGACCAATCGTCGCTTGGGCTGACAAGTTCAGATTCGAGCAAACCGCGTCGCGTGAACGACCGCGCTCCTGGGTATACGACCTCGCACGCCGCACGCGCCTTCTGCCGTCGATCATCGAGCTTCTGCTGGTGGCTGGCCGAAGCCTGAGTGCGCTGAGCTGGTCGGCCCCACCTGGACGTCAAACGCTCCGCGCCAACAAACACATCATTCGTGTCCCCGACGGCCTCTGGATCGGTTTCATCGCCGTGGTCTGCTCCGGCGCATCGCTCTGGCTGCTGCGCTTTATTTCGACATCCCTGACAGCGGCGGACATCATATCAATTGTTGGCCTGGGCTTCGCGACCTTGGTTCGTGTCGCCGTCCTCATTGCGATCGCCAGCATCATTTGGGTGCCGATAGGCGTCTGGATCGGATTACGCCCGGCCTGGTCCGAGCGCCTTCAACCCGTCGCCCAATTCCTGGCCGCCTTCCCGGCCAATGTGCTGTTTCCCTTCGCGGTCGTGATCATCATCGGGCTGAGGCTTGATCCGAACATCTGGCTTTCGCCGCACATGATTCTGGGCACGCAATGGTACATTCTCTTCAATGTCATTGCTGGAGCTAGCGCACTTCCTAACGATCTGAGGGAAGCGGCGCGGACGTTTAACATGCGCGGCCTGCAATGGTGGCGCCAAGTCGCCTTGCCCGGCATTTTTCCCTACTTCGTGACCGGCGCGCTCACAGCGTCAGGCGGGTCGTGGAACGCCAGCATCGTCGCCGAATCCGTTTCCTGGGGCGACAAACGTCTGCAGGCCACTGGTCTCGGCTCCTTCATCGCCGACGCGACCGCTGCTGGCGACTTGCCGCGGGTCGCCGTCGGCATCGTCGTGATGTCGGCCTTCGTCGTCACCCTCAATCGCACGCTTTGGCGCCCACTCTATCGGTACGCCGAGCGCCGGCTGCGGTTCGATTAAGAGGAGGATCAGTTCATGGTTGTCATTGAGAGCCGCAATTTAGTCGAAGTGCAGAAAGTCCGCCAGGTCTACGGAAAGTCCGGGGGACCCGATTTCCTGGTCCTCGACGACGTTGATCTCACCCTCAAAGAGAATGAAATCGTCGGGCTGCTCGGCCGATCCGGCTCCGGCAAATCGACGCTGCTCCGGTCCATTGCCGGCCTCGTGACGCCGACACAGGGCGTCATTGAGTTTCCCAAAATCGAAGACGGACAGCGCGCCACCGTTTCGATGGTATTTCAAACCTTCGCGCTTTTTCCATGGCTCACGGTCTTACAGAACGTTGAAGTCGGCCTCGAGGCGAAGAACGTGCCCCCGACTGACCGACGCAAGCGCGCGTTGGCGGCGATCGACCTCATCGGCTTGGACGGTTTCGAAAGCGCTTATCCGAAAGAGCTGTCGGGCGGCATGCGCCAACGCGTCGGCTTGGCGCGAGCATTGGTTGTCGATCCGGACATCCTGCTCATGGACGAACCATTCTCTGCCCTTGACGTGCTAACCGCGGAAACGCTGCGCACGGATCTTCTCGACCTTTGGTCCGAAGGGCGCATGCCAATCAAATCGATCCTGATCGTCACCCACAATATCGAAGAGGCGGTGCTGATGTGTGACCGCATCTTGCTCTTTTCCTCAAATCCCGGACGCGTCATCGGCGAAATCAAGGTGGAGATTCCGCAGCCACGCAACCGACAGGACCCGACCTTCCGTGCGCTGGTCGAACAGATCTACGTCCGCATGACGCAAAAGAACGACGACAGTCAACCCCGAGACGGCCTCTTTCCGGGATCCGGCATAGGGATGGCTCTTCCTGTTGTTTCGACGAATGCGTTGGCCGGTCTGATCGAGGCCATAAATGCAGAACCCAATAACGGCCGAGCCGATCTGCCCGAACTTGCGAGCGGTCTCCTCTATGAGACCGACGATCTATTTCCGATAGCAGAGGTTCTGCAGTTGCTCCGCTTCGCCGAATTGGTAGGTGGGGACATCAAACTTCTTCCGGCGGGCAAACGCTATGCACTGGCCGATGTCGATGAACGCAAGAAGATCTTTGCGCAGCAGCTTCTCAGTTATGTGCCCCTGGCCGCACACATCCGGCGCGTCCTCGACGATCGCCCAAGTCACAAATCCCAAGCCCGGCGTTTTCACGACGAGCTCGAAGACTTCATGTCCGAAAGCTACGCCAGCCGAACACTTAAGGCAGTGACGCAATGGGCGCGATACGCGGAGGTCTTTGCCTACCACGAAACCACCGATCTGTTCAGTCTCGATGACCCAACTTAGACGAAAACCGACCAGACACCGAAAGCAACACAGAGTCGCGCCTTGAATTTGGCGACGCATCCCGCACTTTGGGAGCATGTTATGACCAGCTATATCCGTATTGCGCGCAACTTAGCGACCGGCACTAGGCAAGCGCTATTTTCGTTCTTTGAGCCACAGTTACGCACGCTCTGTACAGCTCAGGTCAACACCCCGAATACAGTTCCACAACGGTGCGCGCGCGACGGTTTCGATTCCGCCCAGCGACTGGCGCGGTCCTCCCTTGGATCAGATTTCTACGACCGCGAGCCACCAAGACGTTCCGGCAACACGGGCCGGCGCGCCCGAGCAGGCCGTCGCCCCGTCCGATTACAGCTTTGGCTGGCAGGCGTCGTGCTGGCGAGTGCGGACCGTCTCTGTCATGCAACGCTGTGGCTGTACCGTCGCCGCTTGGTCGACGCACGCTTTACCAAGGCAACACTCCGCGCCTCGCATCGCATTCGCGCCTGGGGATTCAAGCTTGCATTTCGATGAGGCGCCGCAAGGCGGAAAGCTGCCATCTTGTGCGAGGTCATCATGGTTTCCAGGCCTGGTATTGGCACGCACGGCAATCTCGACCGCTCTTCTCGCGCAGGCGGTTCGCATACAGCCACACAATATACCTCGGTATACGACTCGGTGCCCTCGGGAGGGCTAGCTAAATCGCGGGAAGGAATTGAAATCAATGCAACCCTATGAACGGTGGCACTCGACAGTTCATAGGCTCTCTGAACGTTTGAGGCTGCTCGATATATGAGCAATCCGATAAACAATTCCAGCGGTCGGCGGGATGTCCCCGCAAACGATCGCCGCAACTCTCCGCGCCGGCGCACACTCCTCGCAGGCCGAATAATTTTCAATCAGCAATCCTCGGTCATCAATTGCATGGTGCGAAATGTTTCGGAGTCCGGCGCCCGTCTCGAAGTCGAGCCCTCGATCCACATCCCGGACAAGTTTGAGCTGGACGTACCGAGTGCCGGCATAACGATGTCATGCCGCATAATCTGGCGCCGCGGGAATCTCGCCGGAGTTTCAAGAGAATGAGCACGCCTAAAGTGGTCTGATACGGGCGAGCAGGTAAGAGCGCCTCATCCCTCAGCGCCTGCGCATTCTCAGCAAGCCAGCGCAACAAGATGAAAGCGATCGCGATAGGGATTCGACAGTGAGTGCTACGCAAATAACGCTTGTTGCAAATCTTTTCACCATGATCGTCGTCGTTATTGCCGCCATAAAGCGCCCGATTCCAAGTTACATTGCCTTGGCTACATTGTCCGTCATCGTCTCGATTGTATGTGGGTACGAGGTAATTACGGGAAAGGCCACGATATTTGCGACGTTGGCTACCTTCGCTCTGGTTATCCTCATAATGATCCGAATAAGTCTAAATAAGCTGCGCCGGTAGGCAATCTCTTCTCGAATGCGGCCGGGTAGGCTGACGAGGCCGCCCCCAAGACGCGCAATATCACGGATCGGCGCCGACCGATTGGCGTGAAGGCGGGATGGGCCAAGAGGTCCGGGTGGCATGTCTCGTACGATGGCCATCCGATTTCTAACCTCGCCTATCCTGCGGCCCCATCGCAATCAACAACGACTTCCCACAAGCCGCATCAACTCTCATCTTGCTCGTGCGCCATCGTGACGAGCCGGGACGAGCACCTCCACAATGTGACGGAGACATGCGCAGGCTTCCGCTCGATGCGCGACCGGTGACCAAATCCCGGGTCATAGTCTTGGATTTACGACGGAGGTGCAGATGGCCGAAGAGAAATTTCTGACCACCGAAGAGGTCTCCGAGCGATACCGCGGTCAGATCTCTGTCGGCACCCTTCGCAATTGGCGAGCACAGCGCGTCGGTCCGCCATACATCAAAATCGGCAAGTCGGTGCTTTACCCCGTGCCTGGACTCGAGGATTGGGACAAAAAGAATCTCGTGATCTGCCGTGCTTCGCATAAACTCATTGAGACAGAGGCTGAACGAAAGTGAATGTCACGCAACTTCACGATCTACCGACCCCAAACTCATACCCCCACCCCCTCGGGAATTACCAGAAACTATCATTAATTCAATAGGTTACCGCATACGGCGCGGTTGATGCACAACCACCCCTCCGGCGACCCGACGCCGTCGCGGCCCGACATCGACATGACCCGGCAGATCGTCGAGGCCGGCAAAGCCCTGAAGATCGCCGTCCACGACCATCTGGTCGTCGGCCGCGAGGGCGTGGCCAGCTTCAAGGCGCTGGGGCTGATCTGACTTGATGCATCTGGAGCCGAGACACCCGTCCGATCCGGACCTCGGCTTGACGCCCCTCGACGAAACCTAGAGCGTCGGCGCGCCTGCTTTTGCTCCGGAGTCGTCCATGCGTCGTCTGCTCACCGTCCTCCTCGGCTCGGCCGCCCTGTTGGGCGGTATGGCCCACGCCGCCGACAAGAAGGCTGCTGAAAAGCCCGGCGAGGTTCCCCCAAGCGGCGTG
>NZ_SZWJ01000015.1:0-74486 GCF_012184455.1 Caulobacter sp. SSI4214
TGGCAAAGGCGGCAAGACGCTGATCGAGCAGACTGGCCCGCTCATTCAAATAGGCGCCCATCTCGACCGTCACTGGCAGGGACTGGGCTTCTGCGGCGACATGGTCCTGCGGGATCAAATAGGGGGCGTCACATAAAACGGGCACAGATATACGCTAAGCCTTTTGGGGCACGGTAGCGCCGATCTTTTGGCGCAGCGGCCGTAGCGTGCCGGTCGTTAAGTCATGATCCGTCCAAAGGTAATCGCCGGTCAGATTGATGTGTTGCCAGCCCAGCGGTGACAGATGTTGGAGAAATTCGGCCGGGATTGCCTTTCCTTGCTGCTCCATATGGCGAAGCACCGCCTCGAGGTAGGTCGTGTTCCAGAGGACAATGGCTCCAGCCACCAGATTGAGCGCGGACGCTCGGTGTCCTTGAGCCTGTAGCCCATGGTCGCGTATCCGGCCGGTGCGGTGAAAGAAGATCGCGCGCTTGAGGGCGTTCTGCGCCTCGCCCTTGTTCAGTTCGCGCGTAGCACGGCGCCGTTCTTCCGGCTTTTCGATCCAGTCTAGGGTGAAAAGCGTCCGTTCAACCCGGCCTATCTCGCGTAGCGCCAGCGCCAGGCCGTTGGCGCGCGGATATGAACCAAGGCGCTCGAGCATGGTGGAGGCACTCGTGACTCCGGTCCGGATAGATGTTGCGAGGCGGACGATGTCTTCCCAGTGGCTAGCGATGAGCTGTTCATCAATGGCTTGCGCGGCCATCGGGGCTATGGTCGGCCCTGGCCGCGCATCGCGGAACAAGTGGAGGCGCCGGGCGGCGATATTGGGAATTCGCGGTGCGAACTGGAACCCCAGCAAATGGCAGAGCGCGAAAACATGGTCGGAAATGCCGCCGCCATCGGTATGGTGGCGTTCAATCGCAAGTTCGGCACCATGATGCAGCAGGCCGTCAAGGACGTGGGCTGCCTCGCTCGCACCGGCGGAAATAACCTTGGCATGAAACGGCGCATAGCGATCCGAGACGTGAGTATAGAAGGATACCGAAGGTTCACTGCCCTTGTGGGGATTAACAGAACCGGTCGCCTGCGCGCGGCGATCAAGTGGAAAGTTCTGGCCATCGGAACTCGACACATTTCCATCGCCGAACACATTTGACAGCGTCATGCGATGCTGAGCATCGGCCAACATCGCCAAGGCGGCGCCGTAGCTGTCTTCGCGTAAATGCCATGCCGCAAGCCAACCGAGTTGGCGCTGGCTCACCAAATCGCAGGCCTCTGCCATGCGGGCGTGGCCGAGATTGGTGGCGTCGGCAAGAACCGCTGTCAGGACAGTGCGGGGATCATCATGTACGCGGCCCGTGGTGAGATGGGTAAAGCATTTCGAGAAGCCGGTCCAACGATCAACCTCCGCCAGCAGGTCAGTAATGCGGATGGCCGGCAAATGGCCATACAAGGGAGAGAGTGCCCTTTCGGCTTCCTCCGGTGTGATGGCTCGAAGTGGCGATATCCGCAGCTTGCCGCCTGAAAAGTGCACATCTTCGAGCGCGTCCGCTTCCACCTTTGCGTCCACCTCGGCCAGCCTTCGGGAAAGGAGCGCCTTGCGCTCCTCGAGCCAGACTGCGGCCGTATCGGCGACCGGGACAGGCAATGGACCAGCGGCCCTCATCGCAGTGAACACCGGGGTGGAGATAAGTTGCTGCTCCACGGCTCTGTATCGCCGGCTGCCTTCGACCCACACGTCACCCGCTCGCAAGCGGTCCCGCAACTCGGCGAGGACACAGAACTCGAAAATACGGCGATCAAGACCGGCTCGGCCAATCCGTCGCCGCCATGCCGGTCGGACGAAACCAAGCGCGGCATCTGCTGGTAGCTTGCGCAGGCGGCCACTTCCGAGATCGCGCATTGTCGCGATGGCTCGAGCAAGACCCACACAGGCAGGCACCGCACCGAAGGTGAAGCTTGCGACGAAGGCCGGACCGATCTGTCGCAGGATCGGCAGGTTCGATCGCGCGAGTTCGACGGGATCGAGCGGATCGGGACGGACAAGTCGCTTGGCTTCCTCGATCTCGGAACCGAGATCGTCCCATCCGATAACCTCTTCAATGGCGCTGAGAGGATCTGCACCGCTGTCCCTTGCATCAATGATCGCAGTTCCGAGACGGGCCAGCAGACGAATTTTGCCATTGATGGTGCGTTTGTCGCGCTTCAGCGCAGCCTCTTCCCGGCGCTCGGCACGCCGGAACATCTGTCCGATCAAACGTTCGAACATCATCACGGCATCGTCAGTCAGGGCGATCTGCATTTCGGCAACGGTGGCAGCCAGAATGGCCCGGCGACGGATCGGGTTCAGGACGGATAGATGTTGCGCAGTGAGCCGCACGCCCTCCTGATTAAGGCGCCGCAGTCGTTCTGGATGGACTGGGGCTACAACTTCAGGCTCCAAGCCGATTGCCCGCAATGTGGACAATCGCTCGAGAATTTCCGCGAAGGCACGTCGTCCCGGTCTACCGGGTGGTTGGCGGATCCAGGCAAGAATGCTGATGCGGCCTGCATTGTGCTGCAGCAGCAGCGAGTCCAGCAGGCCGCATTGCACTGAAGTCAGACTTCCCGTCAGCAGGTTGCCCACGTTCCGCTCGGCATCTAACAGAGCTTTGCTCACCATGCGTTCCAGGGACGTGATACCGGGCACGATTATCTGCCGGCGGCGGAATTCTTCCATCAGGATCCGCGCGAGATCGATTCCACCGGTCATGGTCAGTGCGATCGGCAAGAGCCAAGCCTGCAGTTCTGCATGGATCGGACGGCTCAATTGCCGGAAACCGAATACCTCGCGCAGCGTATCGAGTTGCTCATACCGGGTGGGACCACGCGTGGCATAATCGGCAAGCGCGTCCGGCTCGACGCCGAGCTGATCCCCGACGAACCTGAGAGGAGCATCAGGGATGAATTCGCCGGGTTTCAGCAATCGGCCAGGATATCGCAAGGCGCAGAGCTGCAGCGCAAAACCGAGGCGGTTGTGGGGACGCCTCCGGCTCGTGAAGACGCGCAGATCTGCGGAACTGAGCGTCCAGTATCGCACCAGATCTGGCTCGCTCTCCGGCAAGGCGAACAACTCGGCGTGTTGCGCCTCGGTCAGAACAGAGCGGCGGGGCATCGGGTCAGGCCTTGACCGGTCACGTCCAGCCAATGCGATCGAGCGTGCCGATGAGGGTCGATCGCGGCACCTTGAATGATCGGCACACCGACGCCTTGCTTGCGCCGGCATCGAGGGCTGCCGTGATCTGCTCGATCGTTTCCGCGTCAATGCTGGGCGGCCGGCCCCCGCGCCGGCCCCGTCGTCGAGCTGCGACCAAGCCTGCCATCACCCGCTCACGCGTGAGCGCGCGTTCATATTGGGCGAGCGCGCCGAAGAGCGAAAACAGCAATTCACCATGGGGCGTGCTTGTGTCCATCTGCTCCGTTAGCGATCGGAAGGCCACACCTCGATTTTTCAGATCGGTTATGATCGCCAGAAGATTGGTCAATGATCGCCCGAGACGGTCGAGTTTCCAAACGACCAAGGTGTCGCCGGCCTTCAGGAATTCGAGGCAAGCCTTCAGGCCGGGACGATCATCCCGGGCGCCCGATGCCTTGTCGGAATAGAGATGGCGCTCATCGACACCTGCGGCGAGGAGGGCATCGCGTTGAAGGTCAACCGACTGACGGTCATCGACCGATGAGACACGCATGTACCCGATGAGCATGTGCGACAAACCCTGAAATTGATGTTGTCGCGCACTAGATCAAAGCGACAGGGTTTGTCGTGCAAAATCAACCATGGTTGTCGAGGCGTAGCCTGGTTGCGATGCTACCCTGTCGGAAAACATGTGATTGCCGCCTACCGGAATAGCAGGCAAACTCGGTTAACTATTTGCACTTCCCTGCTGCAACGAGAGCCGCACGATAGCAGCGACCATGTTCGGCCCGCCATGCATTCGCATTCGCGGTTCCCTTTGCAGCTAACCGGCGCTTATATTCGGCTTCCATCGCGCGCCTCTCCGGTCCCGGACCAGAATCAGCAAGACATCGGGCCGATACCGAATTGGACCGCGAGTTCCCGTTGGCGATGTCGCCAGACAGTTTATTCGCCATCGTACTGGTCGCCGTTTGCCCCATTGGCATTGGATCGACGGGCGCATATTGAGCCTGTGCCGACTGATTGAAAAGAAGCAGAGCGGCGCTCACCGCGCTGCTTGTGGCAAGACACCTCATATGGTTCTCCCGATAATCAAAATTCAATATGCAGAAAATGTGCGACGTCGCCCAACAGCGAGCGATGGTAAGCCTCATAATATCGACCGACCACGTCCACTGCAGGGCAGTCAGCACCGAAAATCAGGTGTTTTCCGACGCTCTCAGGCCTTAGCGTATATCTGTGCCCGTTTTATGTGACGCCCCCTCTATGGCCAATATCCGTTGGACGGAAAGTGGAATGATGTCTCGCCCAAGTTCGGCGTGAACTTCGATGTCACTGACCGCATCCTGGCCTACGCGTCCGCCTCCAAGGGGTTCAAGAGCGGCAGTTTCAACGGCCGGGCGACCGGCAGCAGCGCCGACGTCGCGCCCTTCGATCCCGAAGTCGTCTGGAACTATGAAGCCGGCCTCAAATCAGAGCTGTTCGATCACCGACTGGTGCTCAACCTGGCCGCCTATCGGATGAACTACAAGGATATCCAGGTCACCGTTAATCGCACGCCGCTCAACTATGTGGCCAACGCCGCCGAGGCGCGTCTGCAGGGGCTGGAACTGGAGTTCCGGGCCGCGCCGGTGAGCGGCCTGAGGTTCGACGGCTCGATCGGCTATCTGGACGCCCAATACACCAAGGTTGGCGGCAATGGATTGTCCCTCCCCATAACCTTGGACAGCAAGTTGATCCGCACGCCCAAATGGACCGGCAATCTCGGCGCCGACTACAGCTTTCCCGCGGGCGAGGGTGGCGAGGTCACGATCCGCGGCGACTGGGCCTATGTCGCCCGGCAGTATTTTGACGCGGCCAACACGCCGCTGATCTCGCAAGGCTCCTACAGCCTGTTCAATGCGCGGATCACCTATGGCCGTGAAGACGGCGCGTGGAGCATCGCCGCCTTCGGCTCCAATCTTTCGGACAAGCGCTATCTGATCTCGGGCAACGCCGCGAGCGCGGCTTTCGGTCTGCTGACCGAGGGCACCTATGGTCGTCCTCGAGAGTACGGCGTCACGGTTCGTCGCCGCTTCTAGAAGACTGTTCGGGCTTGGCGCAAGGCCAAGCCCGTCAGGCGGCCCGCGCGCAGGGTCGTGGTCGACGCACGGCCCGCCGCCGCCCCAATGGGCAAGGGTCCTGGGTCCACGCGCCCCGGCGTCAGGTCGTTCCCGCGCGGCCGGGGGCGGCCTGACGCCGGGCATGCGCCGCCGCCGGCTTGCCAACCCGCCCCACCGTGGAAAGCCCACGTCCAGGATATAGACCGTCCGTTCGGTCTAATATTGCACCGTTATGCGAAATAGAATAAAAGTCCGACCGGACGGACTGGTAATGACCAGCCGGAATCCTGGGAGGGGACTATGCAAATCATCATGCGCCGTGGCGCTGCCTCGGCTTGCGCCTTGATCACCAGCCTTGCCGCCGGAGCCTGGGGCTCTGGAGTTCTGGCGCAGGACATAGCGCCCGCCGCGCCCGGACAGGACACCGCGCTCAGCGAGATCATTGTCACCGCCAACCGGCGCAACGAGGTCCTGCAGGATGTTCCCGCGGCGATCACCGCCATCACCGGCGAGACCCTGGTTCGCCAGAACATCACCAATCTTTCAGGCATCGCCGACCGCACGCCGGGCCTGACCTTCGCCGCCTTCGCCGCCGGTCAACCGGAAATCGCCATCCGCGGGGTGGGCACCAAGGAAGACGGGCCGGCCGCCAGCGACTCCACGGTCGTCTCCATCGACGGCGTCTACATCGCCGCCCGTTCGGCCCAGGTTTTCGACCTCTTCGACCTGGAGCGGGTGGAGGTGCTGCGCGGGCCGCAAGGCACGCTCTATGGCAAGAACTCCATCGGCGGTTCGATCAACTTCGTGACCCTGCAACCCACCGCCACCCCGGTGTTCCGCGTCCAGGCGCGGGTGGGCAATTTCGGGCGCAAGGACCTCGGCGGCCTGATCAGCGGCCCCCTGAGCGACACGGTGTTCGCCAAGGCCGCGGTCAGCTACCGCTCGACCGACGGCTATCTGCGCAACGTCCTGGTCGGCAGCCCCCACTATGGCGAGCGCTGGGGCGAGACCGAAAGCTTCAGCTATCGCTCGGCCGTGCGCTGGGAGCCCAATGACAAGCTCGACCTGTCTCTGACCGTCGACGGCGCGCGTGATCGCAACGGCGCGACCAACCGCGAACCGGTCGGCAGCGCGGGGCCCCTGCATAACTGCGGCTGCGCCTCCGATCCGGTGGCGGTCAATCAGGCGTTCGGTGGGGCCGCCAGCCCCTACACGACGCTAGCCGATGTGGAGGGCTTCACACGCCGCGACATCTTCGGGGCGAGCCTGAAGTTCGACTATAATTTCGACTTCGCCACCCTGACGGCCATCTCAAGCTACCGCGAAACCACCTACCACTACCTGGAAGATTCCTCGGGTCTGCCGGCGTCGTCGGTCTTCACCGACCTGACCGGCGCGTCGGGCAATCCCAACACCGTCCTGCTGGGCCCGGCGACCCAGGGGTTCACTTTCAAGATCACCGACGGCGTCGACGAGGCGCCCAAGCAATACACCCAGGAGCTAAGGCTGACGTCGCCGTCGGGCGGACGTCTGGACTGGATCACCGGCGCCTTCTACAGCCGCGAAGACAATGCGCGGACCGAGACCTTCAACTTCCCGTCCCTGGGGCGGGCTGATCGCCTGCCCAGCGTCTCGGCCACCCACCAGACCAACCGCGGCACGGCCTGGGCCGTCTATGGCCAGACCTCCTACGCCCTGACTGACCGCCTGAAGCTGACCGGCGGGGTGCGCTATTCCTATGAGAAAAGCGCATCACCTCTGACGGGGTGATCTATTCGGGCCTGCCGCTCCTGCTGCAGCCCTATGCCAAGGTCGGGGCTGAAGAGGGCTGGGGCAACGTCACCTGGAAGGCGGTGGCCGAGTACAAGTTCACCGATGATGCGATGGCCTATGCCAGCGTCGCCACCGGCTTCAAGAGCGGCGGCTTCACCGGCAGCGCCTCGACCGCGGCCACGGCTACAACGCCTTTTGATCCGGAAAAGGCCACCAGTTACGAGGTCGGCGCCAAGACCGAACTATTTGATCACCGGCTTCGCTTGAATAGCTCGGTGTTCTACACCGATTATCGGGACCTGCAGGTCACCCGCTTCTTCCAGCCAGCGGGCTCGGGCTTTGGCCAGTTCATCACCGAAAACGCCGGCAAGGCGCGGATCAAGGGCCTGGAAGTGGAGGCCACCGCCCGTCCGGTCCGGGGGCTGGAGGTGGGCGGCGCGGTCTCTCTGCTGGACGCCAAGTACGTCAAGTTCACCGGCACGCCGTCGCAAAACAACGCCGGCTCGTTTGACGGCAACCGACTTCGACAGGCGCCCAAGTTCGCGCCCAGCGCCTTTGCCAGTTACGATCTGACCCTGGACAGCGGCGCGGCGCTGTCAGTGCGCGGCAGCTGGAAGCACCAGTCCAAGAGCTTCTACGACGCCGACAACAATCCCATCACCGTGATCCCCGGCTACAGCCTGTTCGAAGGGGCCCTGGCCTATACCGCGCCGGACGGCCGCACGACCTTGAGCCTGTGGGGTAAGAACCTGGCCGACAAGGCCTACAGGACTCACGTTTTCTCTCAACGCGACAGCCGCGTGGCGTTCGCGTTGTTTGGCGAGCCTCGCACCTTCGGTCTGAGCCTGGACTACAGGCGCTGATGTGCGGTCGGGGCGGCGGACGGCGTCCGCCGCCCCGACCAGATCGTCGTCGACAGGGCCTGTACGCCCCGCGCCCTTGACGCGACAGGCAGCGGCGCGACGCCGTCAGCTGGACGCGGGACGCAAACCTTTGAGGAAGCTCTCGGCGGCCAGGGCGGCAAACCGCGCCGGCGTCACAGGACCTGCGGGGTCGTACCAGGTGTGGGTCCAGTTGAGCATGCCAAACAGCAGCATCATCATGGCGCGCCGCTCGGCGCGGTGCTTGGCCAGGTCAGGGCGGATCTCGATGATCTGGCGATCGACGATATCGAGCAACTGGCGCTGGTGGTCGATGATGATCCGCCGGCGATCCTCGGGCAGATTGACCAGTTCGTTGAGCAGCACCTTCTGATGGGCCTGGGCCCCGACATAAACCGCCATCAGGTCGTCGGCGAGGCGGCGGATCTTGTCGGCGGCCGAGATTTCCATCTCCTCCACGCGCTTGGCCGCTTCGACCAGGGCCTGCACGTGCGAATCCATCACATCGAACAGGATGTCTTCCTTGGACGGGTAGTAGTGATAGAGCAGCGACTTGGACGTCTCGCAAGCAACGGCGATCTGGGCCACGGACGTCCCTAAAAACCCCTTGGCCGCATAGAGCTTGGCCGCGGTTTCCATGATGGCCTCACGCCGCCTATCGTAGTCGATCGCTTGCGTGCGCGCCATCTATCGCCTCGTTTGATGCGGAACTGGCCTAGGACTAAGGCATCGTTTGCGCCTGCGCCAGTCCGGCAAGACCTTCCGGCTAGAGGGCGTTCATGGTCAGAAGTTCGTAGGTGGCGACCAGGTCGCCGTCCTGGTTGGTGACCTGGGCGTTCCAGCGCACCTCGCCATACTCGTCGTTGCGGCGACTTTTCGACATGGCGGTCAGGGCCACGGCGATGGTGTCTCCCGGCGAGACCGGCTTGAGGAAGCGCAGGTTGTCCAGACCGTAATTGGCCAGCACAGGGCCCGGCGCGGGATCGACGAACAGGCCGGCGGCGAACGACAGGATCAGGTAGCCGTGGGCGACCCGGCCTGGGAAGAACGGGTTGGCCTTGGCCGCCTCCTCGTCCATGTGGGCGTAGAAGGTGTCGCCGGTGAATTCCGCGAAATGCTCGATGTCGGCCAGGCTGATGGTCCGGGGCGCGCTGTCGAAGGTCTTCCCCAGCGCCAGCTCGTCGAACTTCAGGCGGAAAGGGTGTGGGCCTTCGGCGATTTTCGGCGCGCCAGGCAGCCAGCGATGGCCAATGGCGGCCAACATGCGGGGCGAGCCCTGCAACGCGGTGCGTTGCATATAGTGGCTCATGCCGCGCAGGCCGCCCATTTCCTCGCCGCCGCCGGCGCGTCCCGGTCCGCCGTGAACCAAGCCGGGCAGGGGCGAGCCGTGGCCGGTGGATTCGCGGGCGCAATCGCGGTCGGCGATCAGCACCCGGCCATGGAAGGCCGCTGCGCCGTCGATGACGGCGATGGCCACCTGCGGGTCGTAGGTGAACAGCGACATCACCAGCGAGCCCTGACCTTCGCGGCACAAGGCCACGGCGTCGGCGAGGTCGGTGTAGGGCATCAAAGTTGAAACTGGCCCGAACGCCTCGGTGGCGTGGATATGCGGCGCGGCCCACGGCGTGTCGCACCGCAGGAGAACGGGGCTCATGAACGCGCCGTCGGCGCTGACGCCCTCGGGTTGCGCCTGCGGATCGCCAAACACGATCCGGGCGTCTTGAGCCATTTCGGCGACCTTGGCGCGGACGTCGGCGCGTTGGCCCTGGCTGACCAAGGCTCCCATGGTGACGCCTTCGTTGGCGGGATCGCCGACCACAACAGCGGCCAGGCGCTGCGAGACCGCCTCCTGCACGGCGTCGATCAAGGCGGCGGGGACGAAGACGCGGCGGATGGCCGTGCACTTCTGGCCGGCCTTGACCGTCATTTCCCGGACGATTTCCTTGGCGAACAGCTCGAACTCGGGGGTGTCGGGGGTACAGTCCGGACCCAGCACCGTGGCGTTGAGGCTGTCGCACTCGGCGATGAAGCGCACGCTCTGGCCCACCACGTTGGGATGGCTGCGCAGCTTGTTGGCCGTGGCGGCCGAGCCGGTGAACGAGATGACGTCCTGTCCGGTCAAGTGATCAAACAGGT
Organism: Caulobacter sp. SSI4214; assembly: GCF_012184455.1. NCBI lineage: Bacteria > Pseudomonadati > Pseudomonadota > Alphaproteobacteria > Caulobacterales > Caulobacteraceae > Caulobacter > Caulobacter sp. SSI4214. The sequence goes on from NZ_SZWJ01000015.1 coordinate 10,047, forward strand.
CGCCGGTCGAGCCGACGATCAGTTGCAAGGCGCCGGCCGGCAGAGCGCCGGACTCGATCATGATCCGCACGCACTGCTCGGTGACATAGGCGGTCGAGGACGCCGGCTTGACGATGGCAGGGACGCCGGCCAGCAGAGTTGGGCCAAGCTTTTCGAGCATGCCCCAGACCGGGAAGTTGAAGGCGTTGATGTGCAGCGCCACGCCTTGCAGGGGGCTCAGAATGTGCTGGCCGACAAACGTGCCGCGCTTGGACAGCGGCTCCAGGGCGCCGTCCAACAAGATGGTGTCATTGGGCAGCTCGCGCCGACCCTTGGACGAATAGGCAAAGAGAGTGCCGGCGCCGCCTTCGATATCGACCCAGCCATCGGTTCGGGTCGCGCCCGTCTGGGCTGACAGGGCGTAGAGCTCCTCCTTGCGGGCGATGATCGCCTCGGCCAGGGCTTTGAGCATGCGGGCGCGTTCGTGGAAGGTCATGGCGCGCAGGGCCGGGCCGCCGGTGTTGCGCGCGTGAGCGGCCATCGCCGCGAAGTCGACGCCGCCGGAGCCGAGCTGGGCCGCGATCTCGCCGGTGAGGGCCGAATTGACGTCGGCCAGGCCAGCGTCGGCGCCCTGCCAGGCGTCGCCGACATAGTTGAGAAGCTTGAGGGGTTTCATATCGGCGACTCCGGAAAATCAGCGACCCGTGAAGACGGGCGAACGTTTGTTGAGGAAGGCGTCGACGCCTTCGGCGTAGTCGGCGCTGTGGCCAAGCCGGCGCATGGCGTCGCGCTGCAGGTCGAGCTCTTCGTCGAGCGTATGGGCCCCGCTGGCGCGGATCATCGCCTTGGTCGCGGCAAGGCCCAGGGTCGGGGCTTTGGCGAAGCCGGCGACCAACTTCTCCGACTCCTCAACCAGGGCCTCGTCAGGGACGGCGCGCCAGATCATGCCCCAGGCCTCGGCCTGTTCGGCCGGCACAGGGACGCCGGTCAGCGTGATGGCCAGGGCTCGGGCCTGACCGATCAGGCGTGGCAAGATCCAGGTGCCGCCGCTATCGGGGATCAGTCCGATGTGGGCGAAAGACTGGATGAACTTGGCGCTTTTGGCGGCGATGACGATGTCGGCGGCCAGCGCCAGGTTGGCGCCGGCGCCGGCGGCCACGCCGTTTACCGCGCAGACCACCGGGAAGGGCAGGGCGACCAGACGGCGCACCAGGGGATTGTAGTAGCGCTCCACGGACTGGCCCAGATCCACGGCCGCTCCGCCCGGCGACACGGCGCGGTCGGCCAGGTCCTGGCCCGCGCAAAAGCCTCGGCCCGCGCCGGTCACCAATAGGACGCGCACCGCGCCGTCGGCCTCGATCAGATCCAGGGCGGCGGCGACCTCGCCGTGCATTTGGACCGTGAAGCTGTTGAGGCGGTCTGGGCGATTGAGCACCAGGCGCGCCACGCCCGCCTCAAGGGAAAACTGAATCGTTTCGTAGGCCATGATGGATTCGCCTGCCGCTTTCCTGTCGCGCCTCCCCGACGCCGCATCAGAGATAAAGTAGAACGAACGGTCGGTCAATTATTGCGAGCGGCGACAGCGTCGACTATGGCTTGGGAACAAGACAGATTGGATCAGGTCATGAATCCAGATGAGACCGCGCTTAGGGTCGCGATGAAACTGCGCGCCGGGGAGGGCCCCACGGTCCTCTTCGGGCTTGGCTTGGAAGCCGTCGCCGAAGGGTTCGCCAAGGTCTCCATGCGGGTTGTCGAGGAGATGCTCAACGGTGTGGGCACCTGTCACGGGGGCGTACTGTTCACCCTGGCCGACACCGCCTTCGCCTACGCGTGCAACAGCCGAAACAGCGCCAGCGTCGCCCAGCACGCGGCGATCAGCTTCCTCAACCCTGTGCATCTGGGCCAGACCGTCTGGGCCGAGGCCCGGGAAACGGCCATCGAGGGGCGCACGGGAGTATATTCGGTGATCATCAGAACCGAGGACGGTCAGATCGCGGCGACTTTCGAGGGGCTTTCGCGCACGCTGGGACGATCTATCCTGCCCCTGACGGAAGACCGGCTTGCCGCCGGCGAGCGCGGGGCCGGTCTGTGAGCGGCCAGCCACCCAGGGACGAGCCGGTCATCCGGGTGATCGCCATGCCGGCCGACACCAATCCTAGCGGCGACATTTTCGGCGGTTGGTTGATGTGGCAGATGGATTTGGCCGCCGGCAACGCCGCGGCCCGCCATTGCGAAGGCCGCGCGGTGACCGTGGCCGTGGAGGCCATTTCGTTCCACCGCCCCGTCGTCGTCGGCGACGAGGTGTCGGTCTACGCATCCGTCGTGGCCACCGGGCGCTCGTCCATGAAGATCGCCGTAGAGGCCTGGCGACGGCCTCGCGAAAGCGGCGAACGGATCAAGGTCACTCAGGCGGCCTTCACCTTTGTCGCCGTTGGACCCGACCGCGCCCCGCGTCCGGTGCCGCAAATCATCGCCGTCTCCTAGGAACCGCGCCATGCCCAGCTATGCGTTCGAAAGCCTGCGCCCCGTTGTCGATCCGACAGCCTATGTCCATCCCACCGCCGTGCTGATCGGCGATGTGGTGATCGGGCCCGATTGCTTTGTCGGGCCCAATGCGTCGCTGCGCGGTGATTTTGGCCGGCTGGTGCTGGAGGCCGGGGCCAACCTGCAGGACAACTGCGTCATGCACAGCTTTCCAGGGCGCGAGGTCGTGGTCGAGGCCCATGGCCATGTCGGCCATGGCGCGGTGCTGCACGGCTGCCGCATCGGGCGCAACGCCTTGATCGGCATGAGCGCGGTGATCATGGACAATGTCGTGGTCGGCGACGACAGCATCGTGGGCGCGCTCAGTTTCGTGAAGGCCGGGACGCTCATCGAGCCGCGAACCCTGTGGGCCGGCGCTCCGGCGCGATGCGTGCGAGAGGTCTCCGACAAGGAGCTGGCGTGGAAGACGCGCGGCACCGCCGAGTACCAGGCCCTCGCGCGACGCTGTCTGGAAGGACTGGTGGCGTGCGATCCGCTGTCCAAGGAAGAGCCCGACCGGCCCCGTCTGAAAGGGGACTACCGGCCGCTGTCGGAGAACCTCAGATCCCGCGCCTAGACGCGCCACTGGGCCGGGCGCTTTTCCTTGAAGGCGCGCACGCCCTCGATCTTGTCGGGCGTGCCCAGCAGCGCCACAAAACGCAGACGTTCGGCCAGCAGATGATCCGGTTCACTGAGCGTCTCGGCCTGGTTGATGCTGGCCTTGGCCGCTTGCATGGCGCTGGCCGAACGCGCGGCGATCGTTTGGGCCAGGGTCACGGCGGCGTCCAGCGCCTGGCCGGCTTCGACGACCTCGGAAATCAAGCCCGCGGCACAGGCGGCGGACGCATCGATGGGCTCGCCCGTCAGGACCATGCGCATGGCCATCGCCCGTCCAATCCGCCGGGGCAGGCTCGCCGTACCGCCCGCGCCAGGCATGATGCCCAAATTGGTTTCGGGCAGGCCAAACCTGGCGGTTTGGCCGGCCACGACGATGTCGCAGCACATCATCAATTCGGCCCCCGCGCCCAGGCACCAGCCTTCCACCGCAGCAATCAGCGGCTTGGGAAAAGCCCGCACCATCTTCCAGGCGAGAAATCGGGGACCTTGAACCGGATCCCCCGCATCGGCGGCGGCCAGTTCGTCGATGTCGGCGCCGGCGGCGAAAACAGCGTCGCCGCCCGTCAGCACGACAGCGCGAACCTCGGGCGCGCGGGAGGCCTCTTCGAGGGCCTCGGCCACGGCGCAGAGCAGCGGCGTGGCCAAGGCGTTGCGACGCTCGGGCCGATTCAAGCAAAGCAACAGCACGCCCGGGGCGGCCGTGCTGCACAGCAGCTGCGGGTCAGGCGTCATAGTCGAGCACGACGTCGTCGCTCAGGGGCACGGCCTGGCAGGTGAGCACGTAACCTTCGGCCACCTCCTGGGCGCTAAGGCCATAGTTGGTCTTCATCTCCACCTGGCCGCTGACCACCTTGGCGCGGCATGTCGCGCAGACCCCGGCCTTGCAGGCGAACGGGGCGGCCATGCCGGCGGCTCGCGCGTTCTCCAGGATGCTGCCCTTGTCGGCGTCGAAGGCGATCTGTCGACGACGACCTTCCAACGTCACCTGGACCTTGCGACCGGCCGCCCGCTGCTCGAGGGCCTTGGCGGCGGCCTGTTGAACATCCGACAACTGGCCCACCGTGAACCGCTCGATCAAAATGGCGTCCAGCGGCAAGCCCGCCGCCAGCAACGCGGCTTCCGCCGCGTCCATCATCGCCCCGGGCCCGCAGACGAAAGCGGCTGTCAAGGTTTTGGGATCGACAAAGGCGCGCAGGGCCTGGGCCGTCCTGGCGCCGTCCAGCCGGCCGTTGAAAAGATCGATGTCCTCGGCCTCTTCGGACAGGAAATGGAAGATTTGCAGGCGGCCCATGAACCGGTTCTTCAAGTCGGCCAGTTCTTCCAGAAACATGATCGAGTTGGAGGCCTTGTTGCCATAGAACAGGATAAAGCGGCTTCGGGGCTCGATCGACAGCGCCGATTTCAGCAGCGACAGGATCGGCGTGATGCCCGAGCCTGCCGCAAAACCGGCATAGGTCGCCGCGCGCTGAGGATCAAAGCTCCAGGTGAAACTGCCATGGGGGGCCATCACCTCGACATGGTCGCCGACCTGGACGGCGGTGTTGGCCCAGGCCGAAAACTGCCCGCCGGGGACGTGCTTGATGGCCACGCGAAGTTCATTTTCGTGCGGCGCGGCGCAGATCGAATAATTTCGCCGCACATCCTGGCCGTCGAGACTGGCGCGAAGAGTCAGATGCTGGCCCGGCGTATACCGGAAGGTCTCGCGCAGGGCGTCGGGCAGGTCGAAGGCCAGGGAGACCGCATCGTCGATCTCGCGCCGAACATCGGTGATCTTCAGGGAATGAAACGACGCCGACATGGCAGTCCTCTTTAATGACACTTGAAGCGGTCGAACGGCTCGTGGCAGCTGCGGCACCGCCACAGCGCCTTGCAGGGCGTGGATCCAAAGCGGCTGACCTCGACCGTATCGGTCGAGGCGCAGCGGGGGCAGGCCACGAAGTCCTCGCCGCGCAGAGACCTTGAATCGGCGCCCTTTGGCGGCGGGGCGATTCCATAGTCCAACAGCCGCTGGCGGCCCTGGTCGGTGATCCAGTCGGTGGACCAGGGCGGCGACAAGACCGTCTCGACGGGCACGGCGGCGAAACCGGCTTGATCCAGGGCGATCCGGACGGACGCCTCGATCGCCAGGGTGGCCGGACAGCCCGTATAGGTCGGGGTGATCAACACGGCGGCGGGTTCGGCGCGCACCCCGCGCACGATGCCCAGATCAACCACCGAGACCACCGGAATTTCGGGATCGGGCACCGTCGCCAGAACGGTCATGACGGCGTCGACGAAGGCGGCGCTGGGCACGGTGGACATGGCGCTACCAGACAGCGTCGGGATAGGCGCGTGGAAGATATTGCATCTGCGCCAGAAGGTGGCCCAGATGTTCGGAGTGATGGCCCACGCGGCCGCCTTTGATCCCGCGGGGATAGGTCGGCTCGGGCAGGTCGGCGCGTTTGAGAACCTGGGCGATCTGGGCGTCGAAACCCGGACGCAGAGCCTGCTTGTCGACGGCCACGCCCACCTCGGCCAGGGCGATCTCGGCCTCATCCATCTCGAATAGCTCCTCGACGAACCGCCAGAACCAGTCCAGACCGTCGATCATCCGCTGGCGGCTCTCGTCGGTGCCGTCTCCAAGCCGCACGACCCAGTCGGCCGCCAACTCGGCGTGATAGCGCACCTCCTTGACCGCCTTGGCGGCGATTTCGGCGATGCGCGGATCGGCGGATGCGGTCAAGGCGTCGAACAGGGCCAGCTGAAAGGTCGAAAACAGAAACTGCCGCGCCATGGTCTGGGCGAAATCGCCGTTGGGTTGTTCCACCAGGAGGCAGTTTCGAAACTGCAGGGCGTCGCGATGGAACGCCAACCGGTCGGCGTCGCGGCCCTTGGCCTCGATTTCGCCGGCCAAGCCCAAAAACAGTGTCGCCTGGCCGATGAGGTCCAGGCCCAGATTTGCCAGCGACAGATCGATCTCGACCGCCGGAGCATGACCGCACCATTCGGTCAGGCGCTGGCCCAGGATCAGGCTGTCGTCGCCCAGGGCCAGGAGATAGTCGAAGAGGTCTTGGGTCTGGGTCATGTCAGATATGCTTTACGACGTCAGGGATGTCGTAGAACGTCGGATGGCGATAGACCTTGGACTCGGCCGGCGCGAACAGCGGCCCGGCCTGGGCGGGGTCGGAGGCCACGATGTCGACCGAGCGGACGACCCACAGGCTCACGCCTTCCAGGCGCCGGGTGTAGACATCCCGGGCGTGGCGGACGGCCAGTTCGCCGTCAGGCGCATGCAGGGATCCGACATGTTTGTGCGAGAGCCCGCCCTTGGCGCGGACGAAGACTTCCCACAGAGGCCAATCCTGGCTCATTGCTTCTACCTTGAGACTTAAGCGGCGAGGCGCGCGCGGCGCTTCTGATCGTGGGCGACGGCGGCCTGGCGAACCCAGGCGCCGGCGTTCCAGGCGTTGTTGCGGGCCTTGAGGCGCTCCTTGGCGACGGGGCCTTCGCCGCGCACCACGGCGTAGAATTCTTCCCAATCGATCTGGCCGTAGTCGTGGGCGTCGCGTTCGGGATTCCAGCGCAGGTCCGCGTCGGGGATGGTCAGGCCCAGATAGTCGGCCTGCGGCTTGGTGATATCGACGAACTTCTGGCGCAGCTCGTCATTGGTGTCGCGCTTGATGCGCCAGCGCATCGACTGGGCCGTGTTGGGCGAGTTGTCGTCGGGGGGGCCAAACATCATCAGCGAGGGCCACCACCAGCGGTTCAGGGCGTCCTGGGCCATTGCCCTCTGGTCAGGCGTTCCATTGGCCAGGCCGATCATGATCTCGTAGCCCTGGCGCTGATGGAAGCTTTCCTCCATGCACACGCGCACCATGGCGCGCGCGTAAGGGCCGTAGGAGGTGCGCTGCAGCGGCACCTGGTTCATGATCGCCGCGCCGTCCACCAGCCAGCCGATGGCGCCGATGTCGGCCCAGGTCAGGGTCGGATAGTTGAAGATGGTCGAGTACTTGGCCGCGCCGCTCAGCAACGCCTCGGTCAGCGCGTCGCGGCTGACGCCCAGGGTCTCGGCCGCGCAATACAGATACAGCCCATGACCGGCCTCGTCCTGGACCTTGGCCAGCAGCACGGCCTTGCGGCGCAGGGAGGGGGCGCGGGTCAGCCAGTTGGCCTCGGGCAGCATGCCCACGATCTCGCTGTGGGCGTGCTGGGAGATCTGGCGGACGAGGGTGCGGCGATAGGCTTCGGGCATCCAGTCCTTGGGCTCGACGAACTCATCGGCGGCGACGCGCGCCTCAAAGGCCGCCAGGAGCGCGGGGTCCTCCCCGCGCAAACCGGTCGCGGCGCCGTCCGCCTTGCCAAGCTCGGTGGTGTACATCGCGTCCTCCTTGATGACGTACAGGGACAGTATAATTAGTCGAACGGTCGGTCAATTAATTATCGTCATACCCGTTCCACGGCCAGGGCGATGCCTTGGCCCACGCCGATGCACATGGTGCACAGGGCGGTGCGTTGGCCGGTCCTGGCCAGCTCCTCCACGGCTGTCAGCACCAGCCGCGCGCCGGACATGCCTAGGGGGTGGCCCAGGGCGATCGCCCCACCGTTGGGATTCACGTGCGCGGCGTCGTCGGCCAGTCCCAGGCGGCGCAGCACGGCCAGGCCCTGCGAGGCGAAAGCTTCGTTCAGCTCGATCACGTCGATCTGTCCGATCGTCAGTCCAAGCCGTTGCAGGAGCTTTTCGCTGGCGGGAGCCGGTCCGATGCCCATGATGCGCGGCGCCACGCCGGCGGCGGCGGCGCCAAGAACTCGCGCGCGCGGCGTCAGGCCGTGCCGGGTCACCGCCGCGGCCGAGGCCACGATCAGGGCTGCCGCGCCGTCGTTGACCCCCGAGGCGTTGCCGGCGGTGATCGTGCCGCCCTCGCGCACGATCGGGCGCAACTTGGCCAAGGCTTCGAAACTGGTCTCGCGCGGATGCTCGTCGCGCGAGACCAGCACCGGATCGCCCCGCTTCTGAGCGATGCTCACGGGAACGATCTCGGCGTCGAAGCGCCCGCTCGCCTGGGCGGCGGCGGCGCGGCGCTGGCTCTCGACGGCGAAGCGATCCTGATCCGCGCGAGAAACGCCAAAATCGTCAGCGACGTTTTCGGCCGTCTCGGGCATGGAATCGATGCCGAATTGCGCCTTGAGGGTTCGGTTGACGAAGCGCCAGCCGATCGTGGTGTCGTAGACGGCGTTGTCGCGGGAAAACGCCGACGAGGCCTTTGGCATGACGAAGGGCGCGCGCGTCATGCTTTCGACGCCGCCGGCCACGATCAGATCGGCTTCGCCGGCCTTGATCGCTCGCGCGGCCATGGCCACCGCATCCATGCCCGAGCCGCAAAGGCGATTTACCGTCGTGCCGGGCGCGGTTTGCCCCAAGCCGCCGAGCAGAGCGGCCATACGCGCGACATTGCGATTGTCCTCGCCCGCCTGATTGGCGCAGCCGAGAATGACGTCGTCCACCATCGACCAGTCCACGCCGCCATTGCGCTCGACCAGAGCCTTGAGCGGTATGGCGGCCAGGTCGTCGGGGCGAACTTCGCAGAGCGCTCCGGCGTAGCGACCGATGGGCGTGCGGATCGCGTCGCAGATGAAGGCTTCAGGCATTGATGATCTCCTGCGCGGTCGATGTCGCCGCCGCGATGAAAAAGGCCGCGGGGCGATAGAGCGGATCGCCGGTCGCCTCGGCGATATGGGTAAGAGCGCTGGCCAGCCTCCGAACGCCCAGGCGCCCGGCCCAGGCCAGAGGGCCTTCGGGGTGATTGGCCCCGTGGACCATGGCCTCGTCGACGCCCTGAGGCGTGGCGACCTCGTCGTCGACGGCGTCGGCGGCGGCGTTGGCCAGCTGGCTCAGGGCGCGCAGAACCAACTGGCCGGGACGGTCGGGGACGAACAGCGCGTCGCGGCCGATCGCCTGGGCCAGGCCGGCCGCGGCTTGAGTTGCTTGTGGGCTGGGGGCGGTGAAGACCAGCGTCGGCGCGGCGGCCAGGTCGCGCGCATGGTCCAAAAGGCCGTCGACGCCGGGGCGCGAGGCCAAGGTGCGCCCATCGCCTAGCGCGATGGTGATGTCGTCGATCACCATCGCGCCGGACGCTAGATCGCGTCGACTGGACACCTCCATGCCCGCGCGCGCGGCAGCCTGGGCCAACGGCGCGAGCAGGTCGTCGCCGGCGGCCACGGCCAGCCGGCGAGGAGGAGCCGCCTTGGGCGCCAGATTGGGCGAGGGCAGGGACGCTGCATAGTCGTATACGCCGTGGCCGCTCTTACGGCCCAACCTTCCGCGGGCCACCAGATCGCCCTGCGCGGCCTGGGGGCGAAAGCGCGTCTTGCCGTCATAGGCCTCGTAGACCGATTGGGCGACGGCGTAGTTGACGTCATGGCCTATGAAGTCAGCCAGGGCCAAAGGTCCCATGCGAAAGCCGCCCGCCGCCTTCAGGGCATGGTCGATATCGGCCGCCGGCAAACCCTCGCCGAGCGCGACGAAGCCTTCGGCGTAGTAGGGACGCGCAACCCGGTTGACGATGAAACCGGGGACGTCGGCCACCCGCACGGGGTGTTTGTCCCAGCGTCGCATCAACCGTTCCGCCGCCTCAAGCACGGACGGATCGGTGCTGGGCCCGGCGATCACTTCGACCAGCGTCATCGCCGGAACCGGATTGAAGAAATGCAGGCCCAGGAACCTGTGGGGCCGCAAGACCCCGGCGGCCAGGCGGGCGATCGGCAGCGAGGAGGTGTTGCTGGCCACGACCGCCTCTGGCGCGATATGGCTCGACAGGGCCTGGAAAAGACTGAGCTTGGCGTCGATCTGCTCGACGATGGCCTCGATGACCAGCGCGGCGGGCGCGACCGCGGCAAGGTCGGTCGACCAGCCGATCCTTGCTTGGATCGCATCGCGCAACGCGGGCGCAAGACCGCGCTTTTCGGCTTGCGTCAAGCTCTGGGCGAGCAAATGCTTGCTGCGGTCGAGCGCCTGCGCGTCGCGATCAATGACCACAACGCCATGACCGGCCAGGGCCGCCACTTGAGCAATCCCGGTTCCCATGGCGCCCGCGCCAAGCACCGCGATCGTCGCGTTCGACTGGAATTCCATGACGTGCGCCCATTGCAATTTTGCGCGACTAATAAATAGTCCGACCGGACGGTCAAGAAAAAGGAGGCGATCGGGGACTGAAAAATGAATTTGCCCATGCGTTTGGAAAAGGGCCTTGCCATTAATTAATCGTCCGGTCATTCTACTAATTAGTGGGACGCGCATCGCGGCGATTTGCCGATGACGCCGCCCCGCGCGCGGGTGGCCGAGGGTTTTGCCCGTTGGGCTCGTCAGGCGCCGAGCGATACTGAATTTGCCCGGAACCTGCGCCGCCGGGTGGGTGCGTTTCACCGCGCGCAGATCCACAGACTTGCGACCAACGTGAGCGAGAAGACTGTTTAGGGAGAAGGTCAGACATGGCGGCATCGCTCGCTTTCGAACCAATTGAAACCGCTTCGCGCGATCAGTTGCAGGCTTTGCAGCTGAGCCGCCTGCGTTGGTCGCTGACCCACGCCTATGAAGGCAATCCGCGCTATCGCGAGAAGTTCGACGCGGCCGGCGTCCACCCTGACGACTTGCGCAGCCTTTCGGACCTGGCGCGCTTTCCGTTCACGACCAAGGCCGATTTGCGCGACGCCTATCCCTTCGGGTTCTTCGCGGTTCCCCAAGAACGTCTGGCGCGGATCCACGCCTCGTCGGGCACGACCGGAAAGCCGACGGTGGTCGGCTACACGCGCAAGGACATCGAGACCTGGTCGGGCGTTGTCGCGCGGTCGATCCACGCCGCGGGCGGCCGGCCCGGCATGAAAGTCCAGATTTCCTACGGTTACGGCCTTTTTACCGGCGGCCTTGGCGCTCACTACGGCGCCGAGGCGCTGGGCTGCGCGGTCATTCCGATGTCGGGCGGCCAGACCGAAAAGCAGGTCCAGCTGATCGGCGACTTCAAGCCGGAGCTGATCATGGTCACCCCCAGCTACATGTTGGCGATCCTTGACGAATTCCAGCGCCAGGGGCTGGACCCGCGCGCGTCCTCGCTCAAAACCGGCATCTTCGGCGCCGAACCGTGGACCAACGCCATGCGTGAAGAGATCGAACAGGCCTTCGGTATCGACGCGGTCGATATTTATGGCCTCTCGGAGGTCATGGGTCCCGGCGTGGCGGGCGAATGCGTCGAGGCCAAGGACGGGCCGACGATTTGGGAAGACCACTTCTATCCGGAGATCATCGATCCGGTCACCGGCGCGGTGCTGCCTGACGGGGCCGAGGGCGAGCTGGTGTTCACGTCCCTGACCAAGGAGGCGATGCCGATCGTACGCTACCGTACGCGAGACCTCACACGCCTTCTGCCGGGCACGTCGCGGACCATGCGGCGAATGGCCAAGATCACTGGCCGTTCCGACGACATGCTGATCATCCGCGGCGTCAATGTCTTCCCCAGCCAGATCGAGGAACAGATTCTCTGTTGTCCGGCCCTGACCCCCCACTTCCAGATCGAGCTGACCCGGCCCAGCCGCATGGATCAGGTCCGCCTTCTGGTCGAAGGGCGGGGCGAGGCGGGCGACGAGGCGCGTGTGCGCGACAGCCGCAAACTGGCCGAACGCATCAAGACCCTGATCGGCATCACCGTGGCCATCGACGTGCGCCCGGACGGATCCTTGCCCCGCTCGCAGGGCAAGGCCTCTCGCGTCATCGACCTTCGCCAATCGGCCTGAACCCGGAGACTCGTCGTGAAAAAATTGATCGCGCTCTACAAGACCCCTGACGACATCGACGCCTTCCTGTCGCGCTACCAGGGCGGCCACCTGCCGCTGGTGGCCAAGATCCCCGGCTTGATCAGCGCGGATGTGACCCGGATAGACCGGACCCTGGCCGGCCCGGAGGCGGCGTTCCTGATCTGCGAGATGCGCTTTGCCGACGCCGACTTCGGGCCGGCCCTCAAGAGCCCGCAAATGGCCGCCGCCAGCGCCGACGTCGAGCTGTTCGCCAAGGATCTGGTGACGGTGATGACGGCCAGCGCGCTGGAGCTCTAACCCAGGCCCGGCGCCTTGACGATAAACCGACGCCCACGCCGCGGCGGCGAGGCGCAATTAGGGAGAAGACGATGGACAAAGCTGTCGACAACCTGACCCCGCTGCTGGCTGGGGTTCGCACCTTCGTGGGCCGAACCCATGGCCTGTTCATCGACGGCGACTGGCGAGCCCTGGACGGCAAGGATCGCTTGGCGGTCTACGATCCGGCCAACGGGGCGAAGATCGCCAGCGTCGTGAATGCGAGCGGCGACGATGTGGATCGCGCAGTCAGGTCCGCCCATGACGCGTTCGAAGCGGGCGTCTGGAGCGGCCTGGCGCCAGCCGAGCGCGAGCGGATCCTGCTGCGCTTCGCCGACCTGGTGGAAGCCCACGCCGAGGAACTGGCCCAGATCGAGACCCTCAACCAAGGCAAGTCGATCAACATCGCCCGCTACGTCGATATCGGCGGGGCGCCGGCCTATATGCGCTATATCGCCGGTCTGAGCACCAAGCTCCACGGGGAGACCTTCGACGTCTCCATCGGGGCGGTTCCGGGCGCGCGATACAACGCCTATACGCGCCGTGAGCCAGTCGGCGTGGTCGGCGCCATCGCGCCGTGGAATTTTCCGATGATGATCGGGCTTTGGAAGATCATGCCCGCTTTGGCGGCGGGTTGCACGGTCGTGCTCAAACCCTCGGAGGTCACGCCGCTCACCAGCCTTCGGCTCGTGGAATTGGCCCACCAGGCCGGGTTGCCCGCGGGCGCGCTCAACGTGATCACCGGCGATGGCCGCACGGGGCAGGCGCTCGTCGACCATCCGTTGATCAGCAAGATCACCTTCACCGGCTCGACGGCGACGGGTAAGGCCATCGCCCGCTCGGCGGCCGACCGCATGCTCAGGACATCGCTGGAGCTTGGCGGCAAGAACCCGGCCATCTTCCTGGCCGACGCCCCGATCGAAAAGGCGGTGCAGGGCGCAGTTGTCGGCGGCTTCTTCAACAACGGGCAGGTCTGCGCGGCCGCATCGCGCCTCTATGTCGACCGCACGATCTATGAGCCGTTCGTCGCGGCGCTATCGGAGGCCGTGCGCGGGATGTCCATGGGTCCTGGCCTTGATCCAGGCGCACAGATCAACCCCGTGGTCTCGGCTCAGCACCGTGACAAGATCCTTGGCCATATCGACCAGGCGCGGCGGGACGGGGCTCGGGTCGTGGCGGGGGGCCAGCGCCCCGATCGTCCAGGCTACTATGTCGAACCCACGGTCATCGTCGACGCCGCGCCGCAACTGGCCATTTCCCGTCTGGAGGTGTTTGGGCCCCTGGTGACGGTGACGCCGTTCGACAGCGAGGACGAGGCCATCGCCCTGGCCAACGACAGTCCCATGGGTCTGACCGCGTCGCTGTGGACCAATGATCTGAACAAGACGATGGCCTACATCCCGCGACTGAAGGCCGGCACCGTTTGGGTCAACACCCACAACATGATCGATCCGAACATGCCGTTCGGCGGCTACAAGGAATCCGGCGTTGGCCGTGATTTCGGAATTCATTCGCTCGACAGCTACACCGAGGTCAAATCGGTGTGCATCGCCTACTGACCCTGGATCGGGCGAGGCGTCCGCCTCGCCCGGCGCGCGGCTGCCTGCGGTTCTCTAGGCGCCGCGCCCCGCCGCGGTTTCGCGCGCCAGTTCCGGCACGATATAGTCAATGAAGCTGCGGGCCCGCAGTGAAAGAAACCGGGTCTGCGGATAGACCAGCCGCACGGAGATCGGCGGCAGATAATAGTCGGGCATCAGCGCCACCAGGGCTCCGGTCGCCAAGGCCTTGGCCGTCAGCCAGCTTGGCGCGATCGCCACCCCGTCCCCGGCCAGAGCCGCGTCAAAGACGGCCTCGTCGCTGTTGCTCCTCAGGCGACCATGCGCCCGCACCGCTTGGCGGCCATGCTCGGAATCAAACTCCAGGGGCGCGTCGGCCAGACGCGAGGGCAACAGCAGCGTGTGGTGGTCCAGGTCAATGGGCGCCTCGGGCGCCGGCGCGGCGGCCAGATAGGCGGGGGAAGCCACCACCTGCCAGGCAAAGGTGCGAACGGCGCGACCGACCAGCGAGCTCTCTTGTGGCCGCGAGGCGATGATCGCCAATTCGAAACCCTCGGCGACCAGATCGTGGATCTCATCGGTGAGGATCACCTCCAGCGAGACCCGGGGATGGCCGCGCAGGAAGCCGGCCGCCAGCGGCAGAATACGGCTTCGCCCCAGGGAGACCGGAGCGGCCAGACGCAGCAGACCACTGGCCTCGGGCGTCTGACCGCGCACCGCCGCGCGCGCGGATTCCAGGGACTCGAGCATCCGCTGGACATGCTCCAGAATGGCTGACGCTTCGGGCGTGGGACTGATGCGCCGGGTCGTGCGGGTGAACAGCTGCACGCCAAATTCGGCTTCAAGGCCGGCGATATGTTTGCTGACCGTCGATTGGGAGATCCGCATCTGCCGGCCCACCGCTGAAAAGCTTCTCAGCTCCATCATCCGGGAGAAGGCGGCGTAGGCTTCAAGGCGATCGGGCATCTATTCCAAATCGAATAGGTCATAGTGGATTTGTGTCGTTTACGCCTGACCGTGCGGTCGGTAAATAGAAAAAAAGGCTGCCGCAAAAGGTCGCTTAGGAGAGGAAGCAAAAGCATGGTCAAGCGCATTGGCATCATCGGAGCCGGAACCGCCGGGCTCCAACTGGGGCTCTACCTGCTGCAGAACGGCGTGGAGGCCAAGCTCTTCACCGATCGCCGTCCCGAGGAATATGCGGGCATGCGTCTGCTCAACACCGTCGCCCATCACCATGTGACGGTCGAGCGCGAAGACCTGCTGGGCTGCAATCACTGGCCGTCGGATCAGTACGGCTATTTTGGCCACTACTACTATGTCGGCACGCCCCAGCCGCTCGAATTCTACGGCAACCTGGAAAAGCCTTCGCGGGCGGTCGACTACCGCATCTACCAGCCGCGGTTGCTGGAGGACTTCATCGCCCGCGGCGGTCAGGTCGAGTACGCGCCGGTGGCCCACGAGGATCTGTCGACCATCTCCGAGCAGTTTGACCTGCTGGTGGTCTGCACGGGCAAGGGGCCGTTCGGCCAGATGTTCTCCCCGGTGCCGGAAAGCTCGCCCTTCGATCGTCCCCAGCGCGCGCTGTGCGTGGGCCTGTTCAAGGGCATTCGCGAGCCGGAGACCCGGGCGGTGACCATGTTCTTCTCGCCCGGCGCCGGCGAAATGATCGAAATCCCGACCCTGTCCTTTGGCGGCATGGTCAACGCCCTGGTCATGGAAAACCATGTCGGCGGCGACCTGGAGATCCTGGCCAAGACCAAGTACGACGACGACCCCAAGGCCTTCATCGCCTTGCTGCTGGAAAAATTGCGCAAACACTATCCGACCTGCGCCGCGCGGATCAACGAGGACGAGTTCGACCTGGCCAACGGCCCGCTCGACATCCTGCAGGGTGGGGTCACCCCGACCGTACGCAACAGCTACGCGCGCCTGGACAACGGCCGGCTGGCCGTGGCGCTCGGCGACGTGCAGGCGGTTGTCGACCCGGTTCTGGGCCAGGGAGCCAATATGGCGTCCTACGCCGCGCTGGTCCTGGGCCAAGCCATCGTCGCCGAAGACGTCTTCGACGAACGGTTCATGGAGAAGGTCGACGCGGCCCGCAAGGATCGCGTGCTCTGCGCCACGCGCTGGACCAACTATATGCTCGATGGCCTGGGCAACCTGTCGCCCGACCTGCTCAACTTCATCGGTGCGATCAGTCAAAATCCGCCGCTGGTCGACGAATTCACCGAGAACTTCAACTATCCGGAAAAGCAGTGGGACTGCTTCTCGAGCGCCGAGCGCACCCAGGCCTGGGTCGCCACGCGCTTGGCGTCCAGCACCGTCGATCCCCAGGTGGCGGCCGCCGAATAGAGCGGTCGCCCATCGTCGCCCCACAACCTGCAAGGTCCCGTGATGTCGATCACTAATGACACTTTCAAGCGCGCCCTGGCGCGACTGGCCGCGGGCGTCAGCGTCGTCTCCACGGCGCTGGACGGGGATCGTCGCGGCGTCACCGCCACGGCGGTGTGCTCGGTGTCCGCCGAGCCGCCCACGATCCTGGCTTGCGTCAACACGGCGACCGGGACGTTCAAGATGATCGAGCAGACACGGCGGTTCGCCGTCAACCTGCTGGCCGAGCATCACCGACCGGTCGCCGAGGCCTTCGCCGGCCGAGGCGGCCAGCAGGGCGACGAGCGGTTTCAGCATGGCGACTGGCTCGAGGGCGAGCACCTGGCCGTGCCGATCCTGGCCACCGCCCTGTCGGCCCTGGAGTGCGAGGTGACCCAGGTGGTCATCGCCGGCACCCACGGGGTGGTCTTCGGGGCGGTGCGCAACATCTACTTCGCCGACAAGCCGCCGCTGATCTACCACGACGGCCAATTCCATGTCTTGCCGGGGTCCAAGGCGTTGCAGCGGACCTTGGAGACGCAAGGCTAACCAAAAGCACCGCCTCAGGCGGAAAAAAAGGGAGAAGGGAACATGACGGCAATCAGCGAACGCCTAAGCGGTCTGCTGGACTCGGCGGCGGGCGACGGCCCCCAAAGCGAGGTCAGCAAGATCGCCCTGCGCCGGGTGATGTTGGGCCATGGCGCCCTTATGATCTTCATGGCGCTGGTCGGAGGCCTGGGCCTGTGGATGTTTCTGCTCGGCGGGTTTGAAATCCCCGGCGGAATGCTCCACTTCCAGCTGCCCGGTACGGCCGAGGGGTGGAAGCGCACCCACACAGGGCCGGTGATGAACGGTCTGATGGTGATCGGGGTGGCCTTCACCCTGCCGTTGCTGGACTTCAAGGAACGCACCGCCAGGATCTTGGGTTGGATCATCGCCCTGGATGGCTGGTCCAATGTTGGCTTCTATTTCTTCGGCAACTTCTCGCCCAACCGTGGCTTGGCCTTCGGCCCGAGCCGTCTGGGGGCGGCCGACGTCTTCAGCTACCTGGCCCTGGCGCCGGCCTACCTGTTTGGCGTGCTGGCCATGGGCGCGTTGCTGGTGATCGGCTGGCGGGCGATTTCCGGGCCGCCCAAAGCCAGCACCTAGGCCTGGCCCCCGCGCGCGCAAGCGGGAACCTCAAGCGCACATCGTTACGCAACAACAGAAGGGCGACCCAAGCGCGGTCGCCCCACGGGGAGGAATTGCCATGAAGTCAGCTACCTTATTCGCCGCCGCCGGCCTGTTCCTGGGTTTGGTTGGGGCCGGGCAGGCGGTGGCGGCCGAGCCAGGCCGCCCCGGATCCAGCCCCTGGTACATTCATACCGGGCCGCTGGTGGTCAAATACGACGAAAGCGCCAAGATCTCGGTCGGCGGGGGACAGATCCCCGGAGCCCGCGTCAAGGCCGACTCCAATTATAGCGTGGGCATCGAGGCCGGTTACAAGTTCACCAAGAACTGGGCGGTGTCCTTGACGGTCGGCGCGCCGCCCAACGCCATCCTGGTGGGCACCGGGCCGCTCGAAGGGGTCAAGTTGGGCAAGGTCATGTACGGTCCCGCCGTGCTGTCGGGCCACTATCACTTCACCAATTTTGGTCCGAAGTTCGAGCCGTATGTCGGCGCGGGCGTCAACTACACCATCGTCCTGCGCGACAAGGACGCGGCGGTGCAAAACCTGAAGGTCAAAAGCCCGGTCGGGCTCGTGCTGCAGGCCGGCGTCGAGAGCCAGATCAACGATCGGATCGGCGTTTTTGTCGACGCCAAGCAGATCTTTCTGGACACTGACGCCACCGGAACCGTCGGCGGCGCGCCGGCCTCAGCCGAGATCCAGCTCAACCCGCTGATCGTCATGGCGGGCGTCAGCGTCCACTTCTAGGTCTAGGGAGCCTCCCAAAGCCTGGTCGCGCCACCTCCCAACGCGTGGTCGCGCCGCCCCAGCCCGAAGGTTGGGGCTTTTTTTTGGGCCACGCACCGCGGCGGTGGCGCGCGGATGGTGGCGACGTCCACCGGCAAAGTCACCCCGCGCCTGCTGTCCAGCGGGCTGACGCGGGGTGACTCGGCGCCCAGTTCATCTGGCGGCGGGTGACCAGCTGGTCGGCTGCCTGTCCGTCTCAAGGCCGACCGACCGCAGTGCAAATGGCGGCGCTTGCGGTTGGCTAGGTTGCTCGGTCGAGATGGAGCCGTATGATCTGTGGGCCCCCCGTTCCTGATCGCTTTGGGGATAGAGATCACCGATGCAAGCCGAGCGTCACGTCCGTAGTCAGGCCCGGGAAGATCAGATCGCCCTGGCGGCCGAAGCCTGCTTCCAGCGTGGCGGTTTCCATGGAACGGCCATGTCGGAGATCGCCAAGCAAGCGGGCGTTTCGGTCGGCCAGATCTATCGCCACTTCACGGGCAAGGAAGATCTGATCGCGACCATCGTCAGGCGCGACATGGAACGAACCTTGGCTCTGGTCGAGTCCGCCTTCACGGCCAGCGACGACAAGATAGCGACCCTTGTCGCCCAGGTGAGGCCGGCCGTCGAACGGGCGGCCGACCCCTCGTGGGGCAGGCTGATGCTGGAAATCGCCGCTGAGGCCTCGCGCAACCCCTCCGTCGCCAAGGCTCTGCAAGCGGTGGATGAGGGGGCCAGGCTGCGGCTTCGCGCGATCATGCGGTCGATCAATGGCCCGGACTGCGATCCCGATGAGATCGAGGCGCGCATGGAGGTCCTGACCTTGCTCCTGGAAGGTTTGCCCTGGCGTATGGTGCGCAATCCAGCCATGAATCTGGACCGCTTCACCGAGCATCTCCGCCGTCTGCTGGGCAGCCTGATGCTTATCGCCCCTGCCAAAGGCGGGCGAACGTCATCGTGACCACCCCACAGCGACGCCAAAATCGATCGGATCAAGGCGCACGGCGCGAGATATGGCGTCAATCGCGCATCGACGCCCGATTGCGACCAGGCGGTTGTCGACCTCACCGGCGGGCGCGGCGCGGACCACATCCTGGCGATGGCCGGCGGCGCATTCTCGCCAACTCGGTGGCGGCGATTGCGCATGGGCGGCGGATCTCATTGATCGGGGTGATCGAGGGTTTCGAATCCAGCCTCCCGTCGGGGTGGCCATCCTGGTGCAGGCGACCATTCAGGCCGGCTATGCCGTCCACTACAGGCGTACAGCACGAGGAAGGCATGACTTAGCATTGGCGAAGGGTCCTGATACGACACGAGCCGGTGGCCGACGCCGCTCAGGGCGGCCTGGAGTTCACCCAGGTCATCTCCATGGGGTTGATGCTGACGCTGGAGCGCCTGTCCCCCGCCGAACGGGCCGTGTTCATCCTGCGCGACGTCTTCGACTTCAAGCGCGCCGATATCGCGCGCGCCCTGGGTCTGACTGAAATCCACTGCCGGCAACTGCTAAGCCGGGCCGGGCGCGCATCTAGCCCTCCTGCAACGCTTCCATCGGGCACCGCCAGCGGCGATCTGGCCGAGCTTTTCGGCCTGCTGGCGGCCGACGTGGTTCTGCATTCGGACGGGGGAGGGCGGGCGCCGGCGCTGCCCCGCCCGATCCACGGCCCCGATCGGGTCGCGCGCGCCACGCTGCATGGCCTCAAAAGGCTCCTGTCGCAGGGCGTGGAGCAACGCATCGTGTCGATCAACGGCGAGCCGGGGATCGTCAGCTATCTGGATGGACGCCCGCAGTCGGCGCTAACGCTGCGTGTTGTCGAAGACCGCATCGAAGTCCTCTATATCGTCACCAATCCCGATAAGCTGTCTGGCTTGCCGCGACTGGAGAAACATTGCGTTCCGCGAACTGAAAATCTAACCGCTCCGCCACCGCGGCCAATTTCGATCGGATTGACGTTGGCGGCGATTGATCTTGCGAAGGCGCCGCGCGATGGCCTAGGCCCAAGAGCATGGAACTGAGGCACATCCGCTATTTCCTGGCTGTCGCCGAGGCGGGCAGCGTCAGCAAGGCCGCGCGCGAGCGGTTGCATACCTCCCAGCCGTCCCTGAGCCGGCAACTGCTGGAACTGGAAACCGAGTTGGGTGTGCAGCTGTTTGCGCGCCGCGCCCGGGGCATGGCGCTGACGGAAGCCGGAAAGGTGTTTTTCGACCAATCCCGCCGCGTTCTTGGGGCGCTTGAACAGGCCGTCAGCCTCACACGCAGCGCCCGGCCGATCCTGCGCATTGGCTGCCTGCCGGGTCTGGAAGCGACCGTGCTGGCGCCCGTCAATCGGCTGGCCGCAATCGTCGATTCGGGGGTGGACGTGCAATTGATCAGCGCCTCATCGCCGCGGCTCGTCGAGGAATTGCGGGCTGGGGCCTTGGATCTGGCCTTCATGCGTCAGGACGAGGACGCTGAGGACCTGCACTTCACCCTCGTGGGCGAGCACGAGATCGTCTGCGCCCTGCCGCTAGCCCATCCCCTCGCCAGCGACCAGGCCGTGGCGTTCGACGCCTTGACCGAACACACCTATATCTCGGTCAGCCGCCGGGCCGCGCCAGCGCTGCGTCACGCCATCGACGCCTGGGGACAGCTGCGCGGCATGGCCCTACGGCCAAGCCACACGGCCTCGAACATCGCCTCGGCCCTGTCCCTGGTCATGACGACGGGCGGCTTTTCGCTGATCCCGGACTTTGCGGCGGGCCTGGCGCCGCGTGAGGTGGTTTTTCGGCGGCTGGCGGACGGACCGCGGCCCATGCCGCTGGCGCTCGCCTCGCGGCCCGGCAACGCCTCGGCGGTCAGGCCGCTGGTCGAGGCGATCACGGATGACTGGGCCGGCGGTTACAGGGCAGGCTCGACGACACGCGCCTGAGCGGCGCTCGCCGTCGCCGCTCGCCCGGGGGGCGCGCCGGAGGCTCTTCCTGGGATCGGTCTTCCTGGAAAAAATCGGCCGCGGCCCGATGCTCGCAGGGCCGCGGCCGCGCCGCGTCGTATGGAAGGCCACGATCGCGGCGCTCGCCGGGGAGGCGGCGAGGGGGTCAGGCCGAGCGCGCCGGCCACTCCAGGCGGCTGGCGCCGCGCGGCACGAGCGGCACGGCGTAGTGACCGGGCGTGGCCGACATCGTCACCTGGTCGGTCACGCCCTGATAGTGGCCACAGGGCGTATCGGCCTGGAACAGATCGGGCGGCAGATACTCATGTCCGCCAGGCTGGCCCGCCACGGCCTTGGCGTAAGCCTTGTCGAACACGCCCATTTCGAGCAGCCAAAGCGACAGCCGCGCCAGGCAAATCCGGATCCGATAGCTGCCGCCTTCGAGGGCGCGCCGCTTCAGGGCCGCGGCGACCGCGACCGAGGCGATCCACGACATGGCGTAGTCGTTGACGACGAAGATCTCGGTGAGCCGGGGACGTTGGGGCGAGCCTTCCAGCGCCAGGACGCCGCTGACGCCACCGGCGTTCTGGTCGAAACCCGTGCGCCCCGCCCAGGGACCGTCCCAGCCATAGAGCGACATGTCCACGTGGATCAGGCCTGGATGGGCCTGGGCCATCTGCTCGGCGGTCAGGTCGAACTTTTCCAGATAACCGGGACGCCGATTGGCGAAGAAGACGTCCGCATGGGCGATCATCGCGTCGAGTCGAGCACGTTCGGCAGGCTGGGCGAAGTCGAGGGTCGCCGAGCGCATGCCGACATTGGCGCTGTAGTACACCAGGTCCATCTCAAAATCGTTAGGACGCCAAAGGTTGAGAACGTCCGCGCCGTGGTAGGCCAGGGCCCGCCCTAGACCGGAGCCGGCGATGACGTGCCCCAAGCCGATCGCCCGTACGCCGTCGAGCGGGGTTTTGGCGTCGGGGGTGAAGGCGACCGGCTCGCTGTCGCCGATCTTCAGCACCTCCACCAGCGGCAGGGTCTTCAAATACTGAAACTGTTCGGTCTGAAGGAACTCCTCGACGGTGCGCACGACCGTGGCTTGCAGGCCGGCGCGATTAACCGCCTCTTCGAGCGCAAAGGCGTCCCAGCGCCGCACCGCTTCAGCGATGGCGCGCGGGTCGTCGTTGCAGCCTAGAAAGCCGAGCATCGCGGTCTTGGTGCGCGGATAGATGTTGAGCAGCTGTATCCAGCGCCCGTCGCGCGTCTGGTACATGTGGCTGGGCATGAAAGGGTTGGCCGGGTCGGACGGCGCGCCGGGCGCATAGCCGTTCAACAGCTCCCATTTCTTGTCGTAGAAGGGGCACAGACGGTGCAGGACCTGGCCCAGATTGACTGAAAGGTCCTGGCCTTGACCGGTCCGCAGGCGCCAGAGGTCGGCGACCGCCACCGCCTTGGCCATCAAAGACACCGCGGCCATGGTCGCCAGCGGCCACGGGCTCGAAATGACCGGATCGGCGCCGACAAACCGGATCTCGCCGCCGCTGCCTTCGGGCGCAAGACCAACAGAGGCGAGCACTTGGCGTAGCTGGTCCATGGGGTCCAGGGTGGTGTCGTTGCTCAAGGGGGCCGCCTGGGCGGCCCGAATGCGCTGTTCAATCTGGGACAAGGCGATGGTCCTTGGGCAGGAGGGGGCTAGGGCAGCGGCCGTTGAGCCGCCTTGAGGGTGAGCAGATCGATGAGCACCTCGTCGCGCGCCTCGGTCAGGGCCGCCAGAGACCGGCCGCTCAGAACGGCCTCGACCCCGGCGACGGCCTTGGCGCGCACCTGCGGCGTCAAGGCGATCTGGCCCAGGTCTTGCCACCAGCTCTCAATCGGCGGTCCCAGATGGTCGATGAGGTGGCCGATGCCGCCGTCGCCGCCAGAAAGATGCAGATTGAGAAACGGTCCCAGAAGCGCCCAGCGCAGCCCAGGTCCATGGGCGATCGCCGTGTCCAGATCGGCCACGCTGATCACCCCTTGGTCGAGCAGATAGAAGGCCTCGCGCCAAAGCGCCGCTTGCAGGCGATTGGCGACGTGCCCCTTCATTTCCCGGCGAATGTGGATCGGCTTCTTGCCAATGCGCTCATAGAAATCGAGCGCGGCGGCGACGGCCTCCGGCGCGGTGTCCTGTCCTGCGACCACCTCCACTAGCGGAATGAGGTGAGGGGGATTGAACGGGTGGCCGAGAATGACGCGAGCCGGATTGATCGCCGCGCTCTGGATCTGTGAAATCACGATCCCCGACGAGGAGGTTGCGATCAGTACGTCCTGATCGATGGCGGCGCTGATGCGGGCCAGGAGGTCACGTTTGACGTCGACCCGCTCAGGACCGTTTTCCTGCACGAAGTCCACACCCGCCAGAGCCGCGGCCAGATCGTCGTCAAAGCTCAAGCGGGTCAGCGCCGCGCCCTCGGCCAGGCCGATGCGCGTCAGGGGCGGCCAGGCTTGTTCGACCAGGTCGCGGAGTTTGGCCTGCGCGCCAGGGGCCGGATCGGTGGCGGTCACGTCAAAGCCGCGGGACAGATAATATGCGGCCCACGATGCGCCAATCACGCCGCAGCCGACGATCCCGATCTTGCGAATGGATCGACCATAGGGGGTCATGGGATGTTCCTTTAGGAAATCTAAGCCGCGCGCCCGGCGCCGAGCGACCCGGTCGCTTCAAGCGCGGGGTGGGCGGGGGCGCGGCGCCAGGCCAGGTAGGCCATCTTGAGGCCGCCGTTGAAGGGCATGGGTTCGGCGGGCGCGAGATAGAGCATGTCGCCGTCGATCCGAGCCACGCGCACCTGGCGCTGACCCTGCCAGTTGGGGAAAAAGCTGACGAACATCTCGTGTTCGAGGCGGCCGGTGGCGTCGTCGACGAAGTAACGTCCGGAATAGGCCAGATACGATTGGCCAGCCTGCTCATATTCATCCGCGCGGCCGGCATAGACGTCATCGCTGGCGAAACGGGCGCGCTCGCCCTTCGCCAGCTGGGCCGACATGTATCCATCGGGGGTATACAAGATCACGCCCTTGGGATGCTCTCCCATTGGAAACGACGAGACGCCGGTGGCCATGTCCTGCTCGACATAGGACGCCAGAAGCCAGGCCCCGACCAGCTGCTGCCTGTTGATTTTGGTCATGTTCAGCCTCCTGAGGCGGCCGTGATAGGTCCCCGCGAGGCTGCGCACAAAGACTTAGGCAGTCCTGATGATATGCCTGGAAAGCATGGGTCAGCCCGTGCCACCGCCGCGGGCGGCCCCCGAAGATGGGCAGGCCAGCCGGTGTTTTCGGGCGCGTTCCGTTGGCGTCGCCACCAGCAGAGGCGGCGACGCGCGACGCAGGCCAGCATCGCTGGCGGGCTTATCGATCGCTTTGCGTGCGGCCGCGCCCGCCACCCATTGGAGATCGAACAACTAGTTGTCGAACAGAATGTTTTCGATCAGCGCGGAGGCCTTGGCGTCGATGCCGCCGGGCAGAGCCGCGGCGACGCGCATGAAGCTGTAGGCCAGCACCGCGCGCGCCCGCGAGTGCTCGGGCGAATGACCCAGGGCTTCGATCAACTGGGTGAAATAGCGCAGGCGCAGCTCATCGACCTCCGCCAGGGCGGCCTTGGCCTTCGGATCGCGACGGCCCCACAGCCGTATCGCCAGTTCCACGTCCGCGCCGCGCGCCGAGCGATGGCCGGCCAGCGGCAGATTCAGCAAGGCGTTGAGGCGTTGGCGGGGCCCCTCGCCCGACTGCTCCAGCCGGTCGATGATCGCCAGGGTCGCGCGCTTGCGCCAACCCTCGAGCATGGCGTCGATCAAGGCGGCGCGGTCCTTGAAGTGCCAGTAGAAGCTGCCTTTGGTCACGCCCAAATGCTTGGCCAGCGGTTCCACCCGGACGCCGGCTATGCCCTGATCGGCCAGGATATCCAGTGCGCCGCGAATCCAATCGCGTGCGGTCAGACGCCCCGTCTGGTCGGTGTCCTGTTTCGCGATCGCGGTTCTGGCCAACATCGACTCCTTTGGACGACCCTAGCAAACGCGCTCCTGGTCCGCCACCAGGCCAGGCGCGCGCCAAGGTTCGCCGCCGCACGGGGCGCAGGGGCGACCAAAAGTCAGGGCGGCTTTGATCAGGCCGCCAGGGACGCCGCGCGAGGCCAAAGCGAAAACCGCTGGGTTTCGACTTCCAGCGCCGCATAGTCACCGCACAGCTCCTCGACGATCTGGGCCGTGGTCTGGATCGATTGGGTGGCGCCGATCGCCTGGCCCGCGCCCCAGATGTTCTTCCAGGCCTTGCTCTCACCGTGGAGGTTTGAGAAGTCGATCTTCTTTTTTTCCTCCAGCAGGTCTCCGGACAGGCCGGCTCGCTCGAGACTTTCGCGCATCCAGTTGGCCGGCACGCCGCTGACCGCTGCAGTGGTGACGATGTCGATCATGCTCGATCGCACCAGCATGTCGCGATTGTCGTCCGACACCAGACTCTCTGGCGTGGCGATGAAGCGCGTGCCCATGTAGGCGAAGTCCGCGCCCAGATCGAGCGCCGCCCGAATGGCCCGCGCGCCCCCGATGGCGCCGCCCAGGACAAGCGGCCCATCCCAGAACCGCCGCACCTCCTCGACGAAGGCGAAGGGACTGTAGCGGCCGGTATGGCCGCCAGCCCCCGCGCAGACCAGGATAAGGCCGTCCGCGCCCGCTTCGACGGCCTTGCGCGCCTGGTCGGGCGAGATGACGTCGGCGAACACCACCCCGCCATAGGCATGCACCCGCTCCAGGGGTCGCCGCGGGCTGCCCAACGCCGTGATGACCACCTTGGGCTTGTGTTCGCAGATCAGATCAAGCTCGGCGTCGAAGCGCTCATAGGTGGGGTGGACGATCATGTTGACCGCCCATTGACCCGGCTTGCCCGCCGCTTCCAGTTGCTCGGAAATCGACCCCAGCCAGGCTTGCATGTCTTCGATGGTCCGCGCGTTCGGACCGGGGATGGCGGCCATGACCCCGGCCTTGGCCGCGGCGATCACCAGCTCAGGGCCGGAGATCAGGAACATCGGCGCGACCAGAACCGGCAGGCGCAGGCGTTCATAAAGGTGGTCGACAATGGCGCGATCAGCCATGGGCGCGATCCTTCACCAGATCCAGGGCGACATCGACGATCATGTCTTCCTGCCCCCCGACCATGCGCCGACGCCCCACCTCGACCAGGATCTGGCGGGTGTCCAGACCATGGTCCGCGGCCGCCTTCTCCGCGTGACGCAGAAACGACGAATAGACCCCGGCATAGCCCAGGCTAAGCGTTTCGCGGTCCACGCGCACCGGGCGGTCCTGAAGCGGACGCACCAGGTCCTCGGCCGCATCCATCAGCTTGTAGAGATCGCAGCCGTGGCTCCAGCCCTTGCGGTCGGCCGCGGCGATGAAAACCTCAAGCGGTGCGTTGCCCGCGCCCGCGCCCATGCCCGCCAGACTGGCGTCGATGCGAACCGCCCCGTGCTGGACGCCGACGATCGAATTGGCCACGCCCAGCGAGAGATTGTGGTGAGCATGGATCCCGCGTTCGGTCTCGGGCGCGAGGACGCGATCATAGGCCTGCAATCGCTCGCGATAGCCGTCCATGTCCAGCGCGCCGCCGCTGTCGGTGACATAGACGCAGTGGGCGCCGTAGGTCTCCATTAGCTTGGCTTGGCCGGCCAGGGTTTGCGGGTCGGTCATGTGGCTCATCATCAGAAAGCCGCTGACGTCCATGCCCAGACCGCGCGCATATTCGATATGCTGCCTGGAGATATCGGCCTCGGTGCAGTGGGTGGCGATGCGCACCGAGCGCACGCCTAGCCCGTAGGCGTGCTTGAGATCGTGCACTGTTCCGATGCCCGGCAAGAGCAGGGTGGTGAGCCTGGCCTGATTGACGACGTCGGCCACCGCCTCGATCCACGCCCAGTCGGTGTGGGCGCCAAAGCCATAGTTGAAGGACGAACCGGCCAGCCCGTCGCCATGGGCCACTTCAATGGCGTCGACCCCGGCCTCGTCGAGGGCCTTGGCGATGGCCCGCACGTGATCAAGGCCATACTGGTGACGGATGGCGTGCATGCCGTCGCGCAGGGTGACGTCCTGGATGTAGAGCTTGGGAGAAGGCGAGGTCATGCGGCTGCCCGGTCTTGACGGCGGCGGACGATGGCTTCGGCCGTCCGCAACGCCGCGCTGGTCATGATGTCGAGATTACCGGCATAGGCCGGCAGGTAATGGGCCGCGCCCTCGACCTCGAGGAACACCGACACTTTCAGGCCCGAGAATTCATCATCCATCTCAGGGATCCGAAGCTTGGCGTTGTCGCCGACGCGCTCGAATTGCACCTTCTGCTTGAGGCGATAGCCGGGGACATAGGATTGCACCGTGGCGACCATCTCCAGGATCGAGGCCTCGATCGCGGCGGGGTCGGCCTCGCCGGTCAGGCAATAGACGGTGTCGCGCATGATCAGCGGCGGTTCGGCCGGATTGAGCACGATGATCGCCTTGCCCCGACGCGCCCCGCCGACCCGCTCGATGGCCTGGGAGGTGGTCTCGGTGAACTCGTCGATATTGGCGCGAGTGCCGGGACCGGCCGACTTGCTGGCGATCGAGGCGACGATCTCGCCATAGATCACCGGCGCGACCCGATTGATGGCCGCCACGATCGGGATCGTCGCCTGGCCCCCGCAGGTGACCATGTTGACATTGGGCTCGTCGAGGTTGGCCTCTCCGTTCACCGACGGGATCGTATAGGGGCCGATCGCCGCCGGCGTCAGGTCGATGATCTGCTTGCCATGGGCCCGCAGGATCGCGTCATGCTTGGCGTGGGCCCCGGCCGAGGTGGCGTCGAACACCACGCTGATGTCCTTGAATTGGGGCAGGGCCACCAGGCCGTCGATGCCGTCGGCCGTCGTCGCCACGCCCAGCCGCTGAGCGCGCTTGAGCCCGTCCGATTCCGGATCCACGCCCACCAGCACCGACATCTCAAGGGTGTCGGACAGCCGCATGATCTTGAACATCAGGTCAGTGCCGATGTTTCCCGATCCGATGATGGCGACCTTGCTTTTGTGGGTCACGTCCTGTCCTCCTTGTATCTAAAGCTGACGGCGCCGAGACCGCCGATCTGGGCGGTGACGATGTCGCCCGGCGAGATCGCCGTCATGGGGCCCAGGGCTCCGGTTAGGATGGTCTCTCCAGCGCGCAGGGGCGCGCCCATCTTCGCCAGGGTCCCGGCCAGCCAGGCGGCGGCCTTGAGGGGATGGCCCAGGCACGCCGCGCCCGAACCCACCGAGACGATCTGCTGATTGACCTGCAGGGCCATGCCGCAGGTGAACAGATCCAGCCCCGCCAGACAGCGGGGCGTGGTCCCCAGCACGAAGAAAGCCGACGAGCCGTTATCGGCCACGGTGTCGGCGAAGGTGATCTTCCAGTCGGCGATGCGACTGTCGACGATCTCGATGGCCGGCAGGGCGTAGGCGGTGGCCGCCACCACGTCCTGGATCGTGGCGTCGACCACGTCCAGATCGCGCTCGAGCACCAGAGCCACCTCGGCCTCGGCCTTGGGCTGCAGCACCCTGGAGGCCAGCAGATCGCCATCGTCGTCGATGAGCATGTCGTCAAACAGCACGCCATAATCGGGACGATCGACGCCGAGTTGGGCTTGGACCGCCTTGGCCGTCAGACCGATCTTGCGGCCGATAACGCGACGCCCCTGGCCGCGCCAGATTTCGGTATTGATCGTCTGCACCGCATAGGCGCCGACGGAGTCTACAGGGTCGAGTCCGTCGCGTAGGGGGTCGATCGCACCGCCTTGGTAGGCCGCGCGTAAGCGCGCGGCCAACGCCTCATGAGACGCCATCAGATTGTCTCCGGCTTTGGGGGCGGGGCGGGCGCTGAAAGGTGTGACCCCAGGCGGAATTGGTCTCATGGGTGACCACGTGCCAAGTCTCGTCATCGACCTCCAGGCCGCCCCAGCCATATTCGAGGTCAAAGCCCGAAGGGGTGACCGGATAGAAGGACAGCATCTCGTCGTTGGAGTGGCGTCCCAGGGTGAAGCTCAGGTGGATCTTCTGGTCCAGGCAGCGATAGAGGGCGCGGCCCACGTCATCGACCGACAGGGCCTCGATCATCAGGTGGACGATCTTCTTGGGGATCGGCACGGGCGCCAGGGCCAGGGAATGGTGGCGGCCATTGCAGCGCAGGAAGCTGATCTCCATGGGGCGGCCCGGAATGACTTCGGTGCGGATGTGATCGGACAGGCGAAAGCCCAGCGTCTGGGTGAAGAAAGCCATCATCGCGGCCTTGTCGCGGCAGCTGAGCACCACGTGGCCCAGACCCTGGCGGCCGGTCTTGAACGCCACGCCCAGAGGGCTGACGAACGGCCTGTCGGTCCGTTGCAGCGGGCCGTAGAAAGCCTCGTGCACGGTCCCTTCCGGGTCGCGGAAACTGATCAGGTCGATCACGCGTCGGTCGGCCGCCAGGGCCGGGCCGCCGCGCTGGCTCTCCACGCCCGCCGCCGCCAGGCGGCTCTCGAGCGCGTCGAGCGCCTGAGCGTCGCGAACCTCCCAGCCGCAATAGGCCAGATCGTCCAGCGGCCCTTCGTGCAGTCGAATGCGCGCGGCGTAGGCGTCCAGGCGAAGGTCCACCCCGCCATCTGCGCGGCCGACGGCCTGTACGCCCAGGACCTGGGTGGCGAAGGCCGTCCAGGCGGCCAGGTCGGAGACCTGAAGGCCCAGATAACCTAGCGCCTCGATGTCGGAACGGGCCATGGCTCAGGCCTTCAGGTGGCGACGAGTCAGGGCGACGAAATCCTCGAACCGTTCGGCCTGGACCCAGTGGCCGCAGCGCCCGAACAGGTGCAGATCCGCCTGGGGAGCGGCCTTGGCGATGCGCAGGCCCATCTCCATCGGGATCACCCGGTCTTCGCGCCCGTGCAGCACCAGGATCGGCGCCTGAATCGAGGCCACAACACTCTCGGGCATGCCCGACAGCGGGGTGTCGCCTTCCTCATTGGGCTTGGCCAGCAGCTTGCGCAGGCCCTCCTGGGCGCCGGGGATCAGGCTGGTTTGATAGCGCTCCTCAACCAGCTCGTCGGTGATGAAGGCCGGATCGAACGGGAAATGCGCCATGGCCGCGCGCATGGCCTCGGGCGAGGGGCTGTAGTCCCAGCCCGAGCGCAGGCCCGGCGTCATCATGAACTTGTCGCAGGGCGTGCCCATCACCACCAGACGATCGACGCGATCGGGATAGCGCGCGGCCGTGGCCAGGGCCAGGGAGCCGCCGAAGCTGTTGCCGACCAGGGACGCCTTCTCCACGCCCAGGGCGTCCAGGAAGCCCAGAAGATGCTTGACCCAGTGCTTGATGTCGTAGGTCGCGTCGGGCTTGCGCTCCGTAAAGCCGAAACCCGCCATGTCGGGAGCCAGGACGCGGAAATCATCCGCCAGGCGCGGAATCACCCGTCGCCAGTTGGTCCAGGCCGAAACGCCTGGACCCGAACCGTGCAGCAGCACCACCGGATCACCGGCGCCGGCCTCGTGAAAATTGGTCTCGATCTCGAGCGCGGAGATGGTTTTGCCGCGCCCTGCGATCAATGTCTCTGCCATTGGGAAGGTCCTCTTGGATCGGTCCGACACTGGTCGCAAAGCGCCGGCTCTGTCAATACGGTAGCGTATGGTTATTCAGGCGGCCGCGGAGCCGATCAGCGCCTTGAGCGGCAGGGCCGTGTTGGCCAGGTCAGACGGAGAGGCCATCGCGCGCGCCACGACCAGCGCCTTGCCCTGGACGAAGTCCTTGGGCGTGTTCAGGCAGTCCAGGGCGCAAACCTTGCGATCGCGCAGATAGACGACGGAGAAGGCCCCCGTGGTCGGATCCCCGCGTACGACCGCGGTGTCATGACCGTTGAACAGCCCGACCGTTTGCAGGCGCACGTCGTACTGGTTGGACCAGAACCAGGGCGTGGCGGCGTATGTGGCGGTCTGGCCCAAGACGGTCTTGGCCGCGACCGCGGCCTGGTCATGGGCGTTCTGCACAGACTCAAGACGGATGCGTATGTTGTCGGCATAGGCGTTTTCGTGCGCCGCGCAGTCGCCGATCGCCAGGATGTCCGGCAGGCTGGTTCGGCACGCGCCGTCGATATCGACCCCGTTGAG
Source organism: Caulobacter sp. SSI4214 (assembly GCF_012184455.1). Lineage (NCBI taxonomy): Bacteria > Pseudomonadati > Pseudomonadota > Alphaproteobacteria > Caulobacterales > Caulobacteraceae > Caulobacter > Caulobacter sp. SSI4214. The sequence continues at coordinate 41,178 of NZ_SZWJ01000015.1, forward strand.
CCCCCTGGCGCCGGCGGCGAGCAAAGGCTCGACGGCCGGAACTAGCCCAATGCCGACAATCACCAGATCCGCGTCCAGCAGCGCGCCGTCGGCCAGCCGAACGCCCGTGACCCGGCCTTGTGACCCTTCCAGAGCCGAGACGGCGGCGTTGAGGCGCACGTCGACCCCATGCCGGCGATGCAGCCCCTCGAAGAACCGCGAAACCGGCGCGCTGGTCACGCGCGCCAACACCCGGTCCTGGGTCTCCAAGACGGTGACGGACTTGCCAAGCTTGTTGAGAACCGAGGCGGCCTCCAGGCCGATATAGCCGGCGCCGACGACCACCACCCGCTCGGCCCCGACCAGCTGGCGTCTCAGGCGCTCGACGTCGGCGCGGCTGCGGATGGTATGGACCCCGCTCAGATCATGGCCCTGGCAGGTCAGGCGGCGGGCGACGCCGCCGGCCGCCCAGATCAACTGCCCGTAAGCGAAGGTCTCGCCCGCCGAACTGGTCACCCGCTTGGCCGCCGGATCGACGCTGACGATCCGCCGGCCCAGCAGCAGCGTGATGTTCTTGTCCGTCCAGAAGGCGGCCGGGCGGATCAGGATACGCTCAAAGCTCTTCTCGCCGAGCAGAAAGTCCTTCGACAGGGGCGGGCGTTCGTAAGGCGGGTCGGGTTCCTCGCCGATCAGGCCGATGGCGCCGGCCAAGCCGCCTTGGCGTAGACTCGCCGCGACGTGCGCGCCGGCGTGTCCGGCCCCGACGATCAGCACGTCGAAGGCGTTCGAAGGCGGCGGCGTCACGACGCAGCCTGCACGGCTGGGACGGCGAAGAGCAGCGCGACCTCATCGGCCCGGCGGCTGAGCACCGCACGCTGGTTGAGATAGCCCTTTTCGGTGATCTCGTCGTACCTGGCATTGGGCGGGTCGGTCTGCACGCGATAGGCCCTGACACGTGTGCTTGATCCGGTTTGACGGCGGTTATAATCGCCGATCAGGCGCTCCAGCGCCGCAAGCACCGTCTCATGCTGGACCGCCTGGTCCGCCGACGTGTCGCTGACCTGGGGGTCCAGAAGTTGGCGGCAGGCCGCTTCGTTTGGAAACACCAGCAGGCCGATATGGTCCTGGCCTTCGCCGGCGATGACCACGTCCGAGACCAGGGGTTTGGTCGCTGCGATGATCTCCAGACGCAAGGCGCCGACATTCACCCAGGTCCCCGACGAGAGTTTGAAATTCTCCGCGACCCGGCCGTCAAAGAGGATGCCGGCCTCGGGCCGCTGGGGATCGACAAGGCGGCCCGCATCGCCGATCCGAAAAAAGCCCTCCTCGTCAAAGGCCTCCGCGGTGGGCTGGGGCTGGTTCCAATAACCGGGCATCACATTGGGCCCGCGAACCCGAAGCTCATGTCGCTCGGCGAACGGCACCATCTTGATTTCGGTTCCCGGCAGGGGCGCGCCGAGATTGGTCGAATGCTCGGTCGGGAAGTAGACGACGGTCGAAAAGGGCGCGGTCTCGGTGGAGCCCCAGCCGGCGATGATCGGCGGAACCCCGCCCATGGCGCGCATGGCCGCGTCGCTGAGCCGCTGACGTATCGAGGCTGGGAGGGCCGCGCCCGCATTGAACAGAAAGTCGACCCGCGAAAAAAATTGCCGCGCGAAATCGATATCGCCCTCCAGCGTCGGCAGCAGCGCCTCCCAGCCCGCCGGCACGTTGAAGTAGAGGGTCGGGGCGATCTGGCGCAGCGCCTGGACGGTGTGGCCGATCTGGGCGGGCAAGGGTTTGCCCTGGTCGATGTGGAACTGGCCGCCAAAATAGAGCGCCAGGTTAAAGCAGCAATTTCCGCCAAAGGTGTGGTTCCAAGGCAGCCAATCGACCAGCACCGGGGGGCGAGCGTTCAAGAACGGCCACACCAGGGCCAGGGCCTGCATGTTGGAGGTCATCATGCCCTGGGTGTTGATCACCGCCTTGGGCGACCCCGTCGAGCCGGAGGTGAACAGCAGCTTGGCCACGGTGGCGTCGGTGACCCGCGCCAGGGCCGCGTCGAATTGAGCGCGCGAGGCCGGACTGACATCGTCCAGCCAGCTCAGATCCTCGACAGGCTGGATCTCCGCCCTCACGCCAAGGCCCGCGATGATCTGGCCGACAGCGTCGGGGGCCTGGTTGAGGATCAGGCCCGGGCCGACATGGTCCAGGCCCTGCGCCAATTTCGTCCAGGGGCTGGCGGCGGGGGAGGCGTAGGCCGGAGACATCACCGCCGCGGGCGCTCCGATGCTCATCGCCGCCAGCACCGTCAGGGCATGGTTGATGGAATTGCCGGCCAGGATCATCAGCGGCCGGTCGGGGCCAAGGCCGAGCGCCAAGAACCGTCGCCCAAGTTCGACCACCTGGCTCCAGGCTTGGCTGTAGGTGATGGTGCGGCGCCCCTCGGGCGTGGGTTCGCTCAGGAATGGCGCGTTCGGCTGCGCTTGGGCCCAGGCCAACAAACGGTGCGGTATGGTTTCGGGCGCGGGCGGCAAGGGCAGCGCGTTGGTTAGAATGATCGTGCCGTCGGGGCGATCCGCCCGCACCACCTGGGGTGCGGGAAACAGGCTCTGGTCGGCTCGGTTCAACGTGGCTGCTCCCTGTCCTCGCCGGTCTGATTGGCTGAAGGCCGGCGTCATCGCCACATAACATTCTCTAGCGTATGGTCGTCAAGCCGCGCCGTGGGCTGGCTGAGCCCGATGTTCGCGGAGGATTGACGCTATTCCTCGCCATCTAGATACGCGGGCGTATCTTTTTGAGCCTGAGGGCGGGCTCCCCCTCGCCCGATCGGACGTAAAAGGACGCTCGCACCGATCAAGCGCCCCGCGATCGACTCGAGGGTAGACAAGATTCTGAACATGCCATACGGATACGTATGGTTTGAGAAGAGGGCAGGGCCATGAAGGCTGCCGACTATGTGGACGTTCAGTTTGGCGCGATCGATCGTCGGATATTCTGGGATCCGGCGATCTACGAACGGGAGTTGGAGCAGATCTTCGCCCGCTCCTGGCTGTTCGTGGCCCATGAGAGCCAGGTGGCCGAGCCGGGGGCCTTTGTGACCACCTATATGGGCCAAGATTCAGTGATCGTGGCCCGCGGCGACAGCGGCGCGATCAATGTCTTCCTCAATTCCTGCCCCCACCGCGGTAATCGGGTCTGTTTCGCCGACAGCGGCCAGTCACGGGCCTTCACCTGCAACTACCACGGCTGGGCGTTCGGCCTGGACGGCGGCCTCAAGAAGATGCCCAAGATGGGGCTCTACAAGTCCACGCCCGGCTTCCGTATGGAAGATTGGGGCCTAAAGGCCGCGCGCGTGGCCGAATACAAGGGCTTGGTCTTCGCCACGTTCGATCCGGACGCACCGAGCCTGGACGACTATCTGGGTGATTTTCGCTGGTATCTCGACGCGGTGCTCGACGCCGAGGAGGGCGGCACCGAGTTCCTGCCCGGCGGAGCGACCCGATCGGTCATGAACTGCAACTGGAAATTTCCGGCCGACAATTTCGTGGGCGACATCTATCACGCCCTGTGGACCCACCTAGGCGGCGCCGAGCCGACCCTGGGCCGCCACGGCGGCGTCATCGTCGACAACGAAGGCAGCTACCAGGTCTCGGTCAACGGTCACGGCTGGGAATTCAATGACAGCTTCCTGGGCAACGCCGCGACCATGGGCGACCGCGAATTGCTGCGCTACATGAAGTCGCGCCAGGACAAGATCGCCGCGCGGCTGGGGGACTTCCGCATGAAAATGTGGGGCTCGGTGGCGTCGGCCACGGTGTTCCCCAACTTCTCGTTCCTGCCAGGCTATTTCACCTTCCGCACCTTCCAGCCCAAGGGGCCGACCAAGACCGAGATCCATGCCTGGACCCTGGTTCCCAAGACCATGCCCGACGACATCAAGGATCGTTTCCGCCGCGGCTCGATGCGCACCTTCTCGCCTTCGGGCATGCTGGAGATGGACGACGGCGAGAACTGGGAGCACTCCACCTCGGCCAACGCCGGCTTTGTCACCCGCAACCAAAAGCTCTGCTACGCCATGGCGCCGGTGGCCGAGCAGGTCGAGGAGGGACTGCCGGGCCATGTCACGCGCGGTCAATTGTCGGACGCCAATCAGCGCTACTTCTACAAGCGCTGGGCCGAGTTCATGGACGCCAAGTCCTGGAGCGATATCCCGCTGGCGCCTCGGACCCGCGTGCCGGAGGCCGCCGAATGAACGCCCTGGCCGACCGCAAGCCCGACTACGCCGCCCTACCAACCCTGGACAGGGCGGCGGCCCGGGCCGCCGCCGAGAGCCTGCTGGCGATGCGCGGAGACGGCCTCCCCGTCGACGACGCCCTGCTGCTGCAGATCGAGCGTTTCTATCGGCGCGAGGCCAGGCTCCTCGACGAGGAATGCTACGACGCCTGGTACGAAACCCTGGCCGACGATCTCTTCTACTGGATGCCGTTGCGCGAGAACCGTTTCCGGCGTGATAAACGACAACCCCTCGATCCCGACGCCATGGCCATGTTCGATGAGCGCAAGGCCGACATCGCCGTGCGCCTGGGGCGCCTGGCGTCGAATCTGGTGTGGACCGAAGACCCGCCGACCCGCCACGCCTACGTGGTCAGCAACGTCGAGGCCTTCGAGACCCCTGTACCGGGCGAGTTCGAGGTCCATTCGGTGTTCGTGCAATATCGCAATCGCAGCGAGCATGACGACGCGACCTTGACCGGGCGTCGGCGCGACCTGCTTCGCCTGAAGGACGGCCGGTTCCAGATCGCGCGCCGCCTGATCCTGATGCCGCAGTCGGTGCTGCTGACCAAGAACCTGTCGGCCTTCTTCTGATGGCGCGGCTGGAAGGGTATCGGGCCGTCGTCACGGGCGCGGGTTCGGGCATCGGCCGCGCCGTCGTCGCGCGCTTCCTGACCGAGGGCGCCAAGGTCGTGGCCGTGGTCCGCAAGACCGCCGACGCCGAAAGCCTGTCGGCGATGGGCGCGGTGGCGGTGATTGGCGACGTGTCGCAGTACGACACCGCTGAGCGCGCCGTGGCCGCCGCGACGGAGACGTTTGGCGGCCTGGATGTCTATGTCGCCAACGCGGGGCTGTGGGATTTTCACCGCCGGATGGAGAAGCAGTCGCCCGAAGAACTGGCGCGCGGCTTCGACGAGGTGTTCGGCGTCAACGTCCTAGGCGCGCTCTATGGGGCGCGGGCGGCGGTCGAGGCGCTGCGCGCCAGCGGCGGGTCGGTGATCGTCACAGGGTCGAACGCCTGCGTTCTGGGCGGCGGCGGCGGGGTGCTCTACACCGCCTCGAAGTTCGCTCTGCGCGGCCTGGTCATGCAATTGGCCAAGGAACTGGCGCCGCAGGTGCGGGTCAACGGCGTCGCGCCGGGGGCGACCAACACCAGCCTGTCAGGCCCCTTGGCCCTTGGACAGGCCGGCAAGGAATTGAACGCCGACGCTGATCGCATGGCGGTGATGCAGCAGCACATGCTGCTGGGCCGGGTCTCCGAACCCGAGGACCATACCGCGCTCTACGTCCTTTTGGCCTCCAGGACCGAAAGTCCCTATGTCACCGGCGCGATGTTGATGTCCGACGGCGGACTGACGATTTCCATCTGAATTCAAGGAGCAAGCATGCCCACCTTCAACGTCCTCACGCGCGAGGGCCAGGCGCTTTTGGTCGCCGGCGACGAGGGGCTGTCACTCATGGAAGTGCTCAAGGGCGGAGGCGTCGACGAAATCCTGGCCCTGTGCGGCGGTTCTCGTTCCTGCGCCACGTGTCACGTCTATGTCGACGATGCGTTCCTCCAACGGCTGTCGCCGATGTCGTCGGACGAGGACGATCTGCTCGATAGTTCCGATCACCGTCGATCCAACTCGCGCCTGTCTTGCCAAATTCAGGTCAGCGATGCGCTTGACGGGATGCTCGTGACGGTCGCGCCGGAAGATTGATGCCGTCGCCCCACCGGTCCTTGACCATCCCGGCGGCCGCATCGGCGTTACCGCAGGATGGTTGAGCGGGGGGGCAGGCCGGCCTCTTTAGGAAAGCGCGCCGAGGCGGGCGCGGCGCATCGCGCTCGGCGTCGTTCCGTACACTGATCGAAACGCGCGGCTTAAGGCCGCGCCGTCGCCAAGGCCGTGGCGATGGGCGATCTCCGCCAAGCTGAGGTTGGATTGGCCGTGGTCCAGAACAGACTGGTGGGCCTGCTCCAATCGGACCTGACGGATCAACTTGGCGGGCGTTTGATCTTCTGCCGCCAGAGCGGCGTACAGGGACCGACGCGACATGCCCATGTCCCGCGCCAAGTCCGACGGGGTATAGGAATCGGCCAGATGGGCGCGAATGTGCTGGCGGGCGCGGCGCGTCGCGCGCCCAAAAGCGTCCTGAAGCGTTCGCGAGCTCGCCGCGAAGGCGCCATACACCAGGTCAAGGGCGGTGCGGACCAGAAGGGGAGGGTGAACGCTGTCGCCCACACAGCGCAACAGGCAGGCGACGACCGAACCGGCCGCGTCCATGGCGGGATTGTTCGCCAAAAGCACGGGATGTCGACAGGCCGGACCCGCGGGCCAAAGATATCTGGCCGGGGCGATCAACATCGCCGCGCGGTAGTCGGGAAGCACCTCGAGCGCGTATGAAGCGCCGAGCGGCACGATAATGGCCTGGCCGGCGGAAACGGCGATCGTGTCCCGATCGCCGCGATAGATCGAGCCGCCGCGCAACTGCCAGACAATTTTACAATGCCCGCTCAGATCCCCGCCGCGAGCGCGGGTGTGGCTGGCCCGGCCCAGCACGGGCGAACTTTCTATGTGGATGGCCTGGACGTCATTGACCAGGCGATTGGCGATATCACCGCGCGGCGGGTCGCCGTCGCAGCCAAGCTCGAGGTTGGGGAACATCGCGTTGCACTGGCCCAGGAACTGTCCGTCGTCCACTGTACGCTCCTGCCATGCGCCCTCTCAGTCGGCGGCGCTTTGTCCATACGCTACCGTATCCATACCGATGCAGCAACGCCTGGAGCGTGGCGTCGGAAGCCGTCTTGGCCAGGGCGCCGCCCCCCAAAGGGGTCGCGCAGCGGCGGGCGACAAGTTGGTCGGCCCAGCGCAAGCAGCGCTTGTGCCCCATGCGCCGTCGGCGCGAGCCGCGGATGCGGCGATCGCACCGACGGCGACTTGGCTAGAAGTTGACCTGCAGCCCGGCGTTCAGCACCAGAGGGTCAAGATCCACGCGCGCCTTGCCCGGCACAAGACCACCTGGCGTGGCCAGGTCATAGGTTGAATCGGTCTTGATCCAGCCCTTGGAGACCGACCCGAATAGGCTGAACCGGTCGCTGACGGGCGCCACCACGCCCGCCGTGACGGTTGGGCCAAAGGTGTTGGAGGTCTTGAAATTCTGGAGCGCGCGGTCGTCGGTGTCGAACACGATGGTCCAGTTGACCCCAGCGCCGACATAGGGCCGAAGCTTGCCCTCGGGATTGAAATGATAGCGCACCGTATAGACCCCCGGGCCGTAGGTGACCGTGCCCAAGGCGCCGGCGCCCTGCAAAGAGCCCGCGCCGCGCAAGGTAGTCGTGGGCGGAACGCCGATGGTCGCGGCCAAGGAAATATGGGGCGTCAGGAAGTACCCCAATTCGACCGACAGCGGCGTGTTGTTGTCCACCGTCGCATTGCCGCCTGGCACCGGCGCTCCGCCCAACTGAATCTTCGCGTTCTCGCGGAAGTCAAAATGGGCCACGCCAAGGCGCGCATAGAACCTCGGCGAAGCGGAGGGTTCTGCGGCTCGGACGCCCAGGGGCGCGACGAGCATCGAGACCCCGGCCAGGCCGCTGAGCACGGACAGTCGGTTCATTGTTTCTCTCCCTCTGTTGTTGTTTTTGGATCAGCCCGAAGGCGATGACAGCGCCTGTTCAAGAAATTGGCGCGTGGCCCCGCCATAGGGCGGCCGCATCAGCATGACCGCCTCCTGCGCCTGGCTCTGGCGATAGATCGACCTTTGATGGCTGAAGGCGGCAAAGCCCGCGTGGCCGTGATAGGCGCCCATGCCCGAAGGGCCGACACCGCCGAACGGCAGGTCCTCGGCGAACACATGGGCCATGACGTCGTTGATGGTGACCCCGCCCGAGGCGGTGCCGTCGATGACGCGGCGCGCGCGCTCGTCGTCCTCACCGAAATAATAGAGCGCCAGCGGCGAGGGGCCCGATCGGATCTGGCCGGCCAGGTCGTCGAGGACGTCGTAGCCCAGCACGGGCAGGACCGGACCAAAGATCTCTTCCTGCATGGCCAGCATGTCGAAAGTCGCGCCCACCAACAGGGTCGGCGTCATGCGCCGATCATTGGGCCGCGGCTCGGCCGGCAAGGCCTGGACGACGACCGCGCCCTTGGTCCGGGCGTCCTCCACGATCCGCTCAAGCCGGTCGAAGTGGCGTTCGCTGATGATCGCGGTGTAATCGTCCGATGCCAGGCCGTCCGGATACATGCTCTGGACGGCCGACACGCAGGCGTCGGCGAAGGCCTGCTCGCGCCCGCGGGGGACGAAGACATGGTCCGGCGCCAGACAGATCTGCCCGGCGTTGTAGGTCTTGACCGTCATCACGCGCGCCGCCGCTTCGGCCAGGTCGAACTGGTCGGTGAGGATCACCGGCGACTTGCCGCCGAGCTCGAGCGTCACGGGGGTGAGATGGTCGGCCGCCGCCCGCATCACCTGGCGCCCCACCGCGGTCGAACCGGTGAAGACCAGGTGGTCCCACCGGGCGCGGGCGAAGGCCTCGCCCTCCGCCGGCCCGCCCTGAACCACGCTGACTTCTTCCTCGGCGAAGTATCTGGCGACCAAGTGGCCCATCAGCTCGGAGGATCGCGGCGTGAACTCCGACGGTTTGATGACCGCGCGATTGCCGGCCGCCAGCACGCCCGCCAGCGGGGAAAAGACCAGGTTGTAGGGGAAATTCCACGGGCCGATGATCCCGACCACGCCCAAGGGGTGATATTCGATCCGCGCCTGCGCGTCGGGCGCAAGCGCCTGGCGTGATTGCGGCTGCATCCATTGGGCCAGATGCGCGGCGGCGTTCTGCAGCGAACCGGCCGCGGCGAAGATGTCGGCGATGGTGGTTTCGACCCCGCTGCGGTGACCGAAGTCCTCGGACAGAACCGTGGCGATGGCGTCGCGATTTTCAACCAGCAACGCGGTGGCGCGCCGTAGGCGATCGACACGGGTTTCGAGGGTTGGAAATCCGTCGGCGATATAGGACCGCCGCTGCCGATCGATGAGCGATCGCAGCTGAGCGTCGAAATCAGCGGGAAGGGCGTTTGCCATGGTCAAGCTGCTCGGAAAAAAGGGTCAGACCGCGCCGATGCGCAGGACGGGTTTGAGGGTCGCGCCGCTCTCGCTATCGGCTACGGCCTGGTTGATCTGGTCGAAGTCGTAGAAGCGGATAAGCTTGTCGAAGGGGAATTTGCCCTGTCTCCACAACGCGATCATCTGCGGGATGAAGGTCTTTGGCGTCGCCTCGCCCTCCAGCGCCCCGCCGATCGACTGGCCAAACAGCAGGTTCATGACCGGCAGGGTCATTTCGGCGCCGGGCTTGGGAACGCCCACCAGGATGCAGCGCCCGCGCATGCGCAGCACGTCGACGCTTTGGCGGATCACCGCTGGCGCAGCAGTGGTGTCGATGGCGTAGTGCACGCCGCCGCCGGAGACTTCCCGGATGGTCTCCACCGTATCGGTTCCGGCCTTGAGCGCATGTGTCGCGCCCAACTCGCGCGCGAGCTGCAGCCGATTTTCATGCAGGTCCACGGCGATGATGGTGGTGCAGCCCACGACCTTGGCGGCCATGACCGCGGCAAGCCCCACGGCTCCCGCGCCGAAAATCGCGATCGAACTGCCCATCTGCGGCTTGAGCACATTGATCACCGTGCCCGCCCCGGTCTGGATGCCGCAGCCGAGCGGCCCCAGCAGCGCCAGATCGACGTCGGAGGGCACGCGCACGGCGTTGCGCTCGGACGCCAAGGCATGGGTGGCGAACGAGGACTGGCCAAAGAAGCAGCCGCTGATGGGATGCCCCTCGTGGGTCAGCGTCGCCGTGCCGTCCTGGCGCCGCCCGCCGAAATTCAGCGGCATGATCTGATCGCAATAGACCGTGTGGCCCGCGACGCACTGGTCGCACTTGCCGCAGTGGGTCATTGTCAGGACCACGTGATCGCCTGGCTTGAGCGTCGTGACGTCGGGACCCACCTGTTCGATCACGCCCGCGCCCTCGTGGCCGAGCACGGCAGGCAACTGAACGGGCAGATGCTGGTCGCGGACGCTGATGTCCGTATGGCAAACGCCGGTGGCGACGATGCGCACCAGGACCTCGTCGCCGCGCGGTTCATCCAGCGCCACCGAACCCATTTCCCAGGCGCCGCCCTGGCAGGGCGTCAGCGCCGCTTTGATGTCGGTCATCCAACTCTCTTTCAATTGCATGGGGAGAAGGGGAAAAAGCGCGCCGCACCGGACGGCCTCGCCGCCGCCACGCGGGGCTTCACGAACATCTTTCGTCGCGGCGGGGGGCGCGGTCTTGCGGCCTTGGCCAGGCGTTTGAAGACACAGGCTGTCTGGGCCCCGGATGGCGGCATGGCCGAGCGATGTCGTCCGACACGGGACGGGCGCGCCGTGGGGTCGACGCCGGCGCGAGGAAGGCGGCTTGGCCGGCCTGATTTTGAACCCTTGCGCTCATCGGCTCCTCCTCGGCCGCCCCGACGCGCGCTTCATGGGCGGCGTCTTTGTTGTCGAGGTGGGTATCACGGCGGCCGGCCGTTCCGTTGGCGGCGCGTGCAAGCGATTGTCAGCGCGTGCAATTTGTCGATCGAGGCGCTCAGGCGACCACCACCATTTCCCGGCGTGCAAGATCTTGGCAACGCGTGCATTTCTTTGTCTCGCCACGCCCGCGCCACAGGCTGGTCTTGCTAGACAAGCGGGCGGCCAGGCCGGCGCGGGCGCCTTCGCCGCGGCCCGGGCCGGGCCGGGCCGGGCCGGCGACGTTGGTCGACGAGTCGAGGTCATGGTCCAGGCTCCTTCGACGATGATCGACACGGGCCTTGCGCGCCGGCGCGTCATGGATCTGGAGGTGCTTGATGGATTTTCTCAGTCAGAACGTGGACGGCTCCACCATCCGCTACTGCGACACTGGCGGGGACGGTCCCGTCGTTCTTCTTACCCATGGCATCGGCGCGTCGCTTGAGACCTGGAGCGCCCAGTTGGCCGCCGCCGACGGGCGTCTGCGCATGATCGCCTGGGACCTGCCCGGGCACGGACTCTCCGATTTCGGCGACCAGCCTTACAGCCCAGCGAAGTTCGCCAGTTTCGCATGGCGTTTCCTTGATGCGCTGGACGTTGGGAACGTCAGTCTCGCGGGAAATTCCCTGGGCGGCGGCGTCTCCATCGCCATGGCCGATCTTCAGCCGCGGCGTGTCGACAGACTCATCTTGCTCGACGCCGCGACTCTGGGGCGCGCCGCGCCCTTGCCCTTCCGCCTGATGAGCCTGCCCCTTGTCGGGGAAATCCTTTCCAAGCCCAGCGCGCTGTCCATCAACCAGCAACTGGACGCCCTGTTTTACAGGCCGTCCACGATCACCAAAGACATCCGGGCGATCGTCACCCGAAATGTCATGCGGCCCGGCGCGGACAAGGCGTTCATCGCCACCTTGCGGCAAATGACCAACCTGCGCGGCCAGCGCGCGCCGGTGGTGAAAGCCAGTCTGAAAACGCTCTCGGCCCTTCGCGCGCCGGCGCTGTTCATTCACGGTCGCCAGGATGCGGTGCTGCCGCTGGAGCACTCGGTACGGGCCCAGCGCGCCACCCCAGACTTAAGATTGCTCGTGCTCGAAGCTTGCGGCCACACGCCGCAAATCGAAAAGGCCGACGAAATCTCGACGGCGATCCGCCAATTCATCTTGAGTTGAACCGGGCGGCTTAGTCGTCGACCGAAGCGTCTTGGGCCAGGGCTGTATGGTCGGGTCAAATCAAGCTTCGGCAAGGCCCTGACCGGCAGGACGGACCGGACGTCGCCGGGCATGACGATCACTGTTTGGGCCTGGGGAAGCTGTGGCCGACGAATGAATCATTAACCAAGCTTTGATACTGGCTAGCGGCGACAGGTTTGCGGACGCCGGCCGCGCTGGCGGCTCGGGGGATTGATATGTTGGGTCGCCGTCGAGATCAAAGATCCGAACGCGAGAAGGTCGCGGACTTCATCTTCGCCAATTCGCCGGACGCCTATTTTGTCATTGACGGCGGCGTCTACAGCGACTGCAACAAGGCCATGGAGGAGTTGATGGCTCTTCCCAGGGACAAGCTGCTGGGAATGGCTCCGGCCCTTCTGGCGCCTGAACGCCAGCCTGACGGGCAACTGTCCGAAAAGCGGGCTCAAGCTATAATCGCCGACACCATGGCGCAGGGCCAGATGCGGTTTGAGTGGCTCAACCAGCAACTGGACGGTACGCCCTTGCCGGTCCTGGCCACGCTGCTTCGCGCGGAGATCCAGGGCCGCACGGTGCTGATCGGCTTTCTCCAGGACTTGCGCGCGACGGTGGCCTTGCGCGAGGCCGAGCGCACCGCGACCAGGTCGCGTGAAGCCGCCGCCGAAGAACAGGCGCATGTGGTCCAAGTCCTGGCCGAAGCCCTCAAACGCCTCGCCAATCGCGACCTGACCGTGACGATCGACGCCGAATTCACCGGCCAATACCGGCAGATCAAGGCCGACTTCAACTCCGCCATCGACAGCCTGGGAGAGGTGGTTTGCGCCATCTTCGAGGCCACTGGCCGAATCCGCGCCGGCTCCGACGAGATCGCGGCCGCGTCCAGCGACATGTCCAGGCGAACCGAGCAACAGGCCGCCAGCCTGGAAAAGACGGCGGCCGCGCTCGACCAGATCACCGCCACGGTCAGGCGCAGCGCGGGCGGCGCCGAGCAGGCCGCCGTCGCGGCTGGCGGCTCCAAGATCGAAGCCGAACAGTCGGGCGTGGTCATGGGCCAGGCGATCTCGGCCATTTCCGAGATCGAGCAAAGCTCGCGGGAAATCACTCAGATCATCGCCGTGATTGATGAAATCGCGTTCCAGACCAACCTTCTGGCCCTGAACGCGGGCGTGGAGGCCGCCCGCGCCGGGGACGCCGGTCGGGGCTTTGCGGTCGTCGCCCAGGAGGTGCGCGCCTTGGCGCAACGTTCCGCGGACGCGGCCAAGGAGATCAAGACCTTGATCGCCAACTCCTCCTCCCAGGTCGCACGCGGCGTCAAGCTGGTCGGCGACTCCGGCAAGGCCTTGAGCGGCATCGTCAACAAGGCGTCTGAAATCGACCAGCTGATCGCCGAGATCGCCAAGTCCGCCCAGGAACAGTCCACCGCGCTTGCCCAGGTCAATGCGGCGATCAACCAGATGGACCAGGTCACCCAGCAAAATGCGGCCATGGTCGAACAATCCACCGCCGCCGCGGTTGGTCTCAGATCCGAGGCCGGCAATCTGGCCGAACTCGTCGGACGCTTCCAGATGGACGGCAGGAGCCGGACCCAGTCGGTATCGTCGCCCCAGCATCGGGGAGCGGCCGCCTAGCCCGCTCCCGGCGCCCGAGAGCCATTGGTCGCCCGGTTGCCCTGATGGTCGCCAAGGGAGGGTTTTGTCGTGCGGGGGCCGGGGCTTGGTCGCCTTACGCCATGAGCCGGGAGGGCGGGCACGATCCGCCTTCACGAGACTGGACCCATCGGCCGCGCCGCTCCTCACGCGGCCTTGCGCGGGCTCAGGGCCGCGCGCGCGCCGCATGCTGGCCGGGCCTGCTCATCCTCGCCGGGCTCCTGGCCCGTCTTGGAACCTGTCGCGGCCCTGTCGAGCTGAGAACGACGACCTTTCGACCAACATGCGACGCCCAAGCCTACTTCGTCCGGCCTTAAAGGCGCCAAGTCGTGCCCCAGGCTCATTGTGACCCCAGCTCACAGTTCTCCGACAAATTCGTCGATTGCTCGCTGGCCGATTATGACCGATCGAATGGGTTCGCCATCCCCGTTGCAACTCGGGTAAGCGGAAGGAAAATTCGATCATGACGCCGTTTGCCGATCGATATCTCGATCTTGCGCGGACAAGGTCGCCCCTGTGCCTGGGTCTTGATCCTGCCAGCGATCTAATACGTCACTGGGGCTGGAACGATGATCCTGAGGCCTTGCGTCGCTTCTGCGGCGTGGTGCTGGAGGCCGCCGCCGATCGCGTCGCTGTCGTAAAGCCCCAGGCGGCTTTCTTCGAGCGTCTTGGCCCTGCGGGTATGAGCGAAATGGCGGCCGTGGTCGGACGGATCCGCGACCAGGGCGCGCTCAGCCTTGTCGACGCCAAACGCGGCGATGTCCTTGGCACGATGAAGGGCTATGCAGAGGCCATGGTCGGCATCGACAGCGGCTTTGGCGGCGACGCCATGACAGTAAACGCCTACCTCGGCTTCGACGCCCTGCGTCCAGTCCTGGATCGCGCCGCCAGCTGCGGCGCCGCAGTTTTCGTTGTCGTGCGGTCCTCCAACCCCGAAGGGCGCGCCCTGCAGGATGCTCGACATGCCGACGGCCGTACGGTCGCCGAGGCCTTGGCCGACGACATCACCGCCTACAACGCCGGCTTGTCCTCTCGCATCGGCTCCGTCGGCGCCGTGGTGGGCGCGACGATTGATCCGGCCGGCGCGGCCATTCTGACCCGGCTCCCCCAGTCCCTGATCCTGGCCCCTGGGGTGGGCGACCAGGGGGCCAGTTTGGACGACGTGGCGGCTCGGTTCGGGCCAGCGATCGGCCGCACCTTGCCATCGGTTTCCCGGGCGATCCTTCGCCATGGCCCTTCCTTGCCCGCTCTGCGAGACGCGATTGATCGCTTCCGCGATCAGGCCTGGCGAGCCTGCGATGCAGCGGATCACCAACCCAGATAGCCTCGACGACGGAGGTCGCCAGGTCCATCTCCATATGCGAGCTAGCGATGAACAATGGAGACCTTGGTCTCAGAGATTTCCACGCCAATCGGTGTAAACGGCTTTCAGGCACTTGCTTGGCCAGCATCCCAACCATGCAGCGCCTAGGCCCGGCGCGGCGACTCTGGTGTCGCTTGACGTGCCGACACCATCGTCGCCAACCGACAGCATCCAAACGCCGCTCTTGGATGGGTAGTCGACCAGGATCGCGCCAATTGTCAGCTGAGCTCAGCGCAGGGCAGGGACAGGGCAGAGACGAGGAATCCAATGCCTTGACGGCGATCAAGGTCAAACGGCTTTGCCCCTGACATGATGTCGGACCCTATGTGCGGATGCGATGGAGCAAGCCTTTGAACGATCCTCGCACCCATGGCGGCCATGGCTGTTCGGCAAAATCCAATTGGCCTGCGGCCGTGAAGGATTTGGTCTGCGGGGTGAACGTCGATCCCGCGGCGAGCGCGCATCACGCCGAGCATGACGGCGCCATGTATCTTTTTTGCAGCGCGGTCTGTCGGGCCAAGTTCGTCGCCGATCCGGCCAAGTTTGCGGGGGAGGAGGCGGCGGCGCCTGCCGCCTCGCCTTCGACCTTGGCCTGGACCTGCCCGATGCACCCGCAGATCCAGCGTCCTGGGCCAGGCGCCTGTCCGATCTGCGGCATGGCGCTGGAGCCTGCCGAGCCCGCGGCCGAAGCTCACCCCAGTCCCGAATTGGCAGATTTCACACGCCGCTTCTGGCTCAGCGCCGTGCTGGCCGCGCCGCTGCTGCTGGTCTCGATGGGCGCGGAGATGACCGGCCTACATGTTGTTCCCATGCGCTGGTCGCCCTGGGTGCAGCTGGCGCTGACCGCGCCGATCGTGCTGTGGGCCGGGTGGCCGTTCTTCGAGCGCGGCTGGGCGTCCCTGCGATCGCGTCACTACAACATGTTCACGCTGATCGCGATCGGCGTCGGCGCGGCGTTCCTCTACAGCCTGATGGCGACGATCGCGCCCGGCCTGTTCCCGACGACCTTCCGCCAGCATGGCGGCATGGTTCCGGTCTATTACGAGGCGGCTGGCGTCGTCGTGGCGCTGGTGCTGCTCGGCCAGGTGCTGGAACTGCGCGCCCGCGCCGCCACCTGCCGCGCGATCCGGTCGCTGCTCAAGCTTGCGCCCAAGACGGCGCGACGGATCGATGCGCAGGGCGAGGAGCAGGAAATCGAGTTGAGCGAGGTCGCCAAGGGCGATCGCCTGCGCGTGCGCCCCGGCGAGGCAGTGCCGGTCGACGGGATGGTCGTCGACGGCCGCTCTTCGGTGGACGAGTCGATGGTGACCGGCGAGTCAGCGCCGGTGCTGAAGACGCCCGGCGCCATGCTCACCGGCGGCGCCGTCAACGGCGCCGGGAGCCTCGTCATGGAGGCGCAGGCTGTAGGCGCCGAAACGATGCTGGCCCGGATCGTCTCGATGGTCGCTCAGGCCCAACGCAGCCGCGCGCCGATCCAGGCGGTGGCGGATCGCATCTCGGGCTGGTTCGTGCCGCTGGTGGTGCTGATCGCCATTCTGACCTTCGGAGTCTGGAACCTCGTCGGTCCAGAACCGCGCTTCGGCCATGCGCTGCTCAACGCCATCGCAGTTCTGATCATCGCTTGTCCCTGCGCGCTCGGGCTGGCCACGCCGATGTCCGTCATGGTCGGAACGGGGCGGGGCGCCCGCGCCGGCGTGCTGGTTAAGAATGCGGAGGCGCTGCAGGCGCTCGACAAGGTCGACACGCTGGTGATCGACAAGACCGGCACGCTGACCGAAGGCAAGCCCCGGCTGGTGGCGATCGAGCCCGCGGCCGGGTTCGACGCTGACCGGGTGCTGGCGCTAGCGGCCGCGGTTGAGGTGCAGTCGGAGCATCCACTGGCGGTCGCGATCGTCACGGGCGCCAAGGATCTCGGGCATTTCGTGCCCGCCGTCGGGGAATTCGACTCCCAGACTGGAATGGGCATAAGCGGCCGGGTGGAGGGACGGATGGTGGTGGTCGGCAACGCCGCGCAGATGCAGCGTGTCGGGGCGGACCTAGGCGGGCTTGAAGCGTTGGCCGTACGGCATCGCGTGCAGGGCGCCGGCGTTGTGTTCGTGGCGATCGACGGCAAGGCTGCCGGGTTGATCGCGGTCGCGGACCCGATCAAGGCGTCGGCGCCCGAAGCGATCGCATCGCTGCACGCGGAGGGCCTGCGGATCGTCATGCTGACCGGCGATAATCGGACCACGGCGGACCTGGTCGCCAAGGCGATCGGTGGAATCGACGAGGTCCATGCCGACCTCAAGCCCGAGGACAAGGCCCGGATCGTCGCCGAACTCAAGGCGAGCGGGGCGAGAGTCGCGATGGCCGGCGACGGCGTTAACGACGCGCCGGCCCTGGCGGCGGCCGATGTCGGCCTGGCGATGGGCACGGGGACAGACGTCGCCATCGAAAGCGCTGGGCTTACTTTGACCAAGGGCGACCTGTCGGCGATGGTTCGTGCGCGACGCCTGGCGCGTGCGACGATGGCGAACATCCGCCAGAACCTGGTCTTCTCGTTCCTGTTCAATGGGGTCGGCATACCGATCGCGGCCGGCGTGCTCTATCCGGTCGCCGGCATCTTGTTGTCCCCGATGTTCGCGGGCGCGGCCATGGCGCTCTCGTCGTTCACGGTGGTGGTCAATGCGCTGCGGCTGAACACGGTGCGGCTGGAGCCATGCAAGCGATGAATATCGGACAGGCCTCGAGCGAAAGCGGCGTCTCGCAGCGGATGGTCCGCCACCTGGCACGCAGGATGGCGCCCTAGAGAGTTAACCGCAACGCCTGGCCCCTCAAGGCTCATCGCGGGTAAGCAAGACGTCTTAACGACCGATATGACCTGCCCGTCCGAGACTGGCTTGGATAACATCGGACCCGTGCCAGGAACGCTGGGCGCCAACAGCCGCTTGGCCGCCTGATCATCACGAGCCTGGACACCAAGCGCTAAGGTCGCTCATGAGCATCTACTAGGCTGACGAATCCCTGAACTGCTCAGCAATCGGCCCCGGCATCGATTGCGACGTCTCCCGGTCGGGGCTTTGGCTGAGCCAAGATTTCGGCAATGGTACCCTAACTCCCAGCGGCCAGGCTCGCCGCGTGTACGGCTACCTGTCCCAGTTTTCCCCAACAGCGTCCTCCATGACCTCACCAGAGAGTTGCAGGATGAAACGTCTTTCAATCACCCGGCGCGCGGCCTTTGCGGTGGGCGCCAGCAGCTTGGCAGCTTTGACTGATCAGTCGAACGCCGCGCCCGCTGCGCCAGCACGCAAAACCACGACTTATCTCGTCTGCCATGGGGGATGGTCGGCCGGCTGGGTATGGAAGAAGATGCGCCCGCTGCTCCACAGGCCGCCCGACTCGGTGCTGCTGACGCCGACCTATACGGGCGTGGGCGAGCGGGCCCACCTTGCGACCCCGGCCGTTGGCCTGGAGACCCACATTCGCGACATCCTCGCCGTGATCGAGAACGAGGAGCTGTCAGACGTCACCCTAATCGCCCATTCCTATGGCGGGACGGTCGCGACCGGCGTCGCCGACCGGGCGCGCGGCCGCGTCCGGCAGCTGATCTACCTTGACGCCTTCGTCCCCGAAAACGGCAAGAGCCAGTATGAGCAGATCGGAACGGTTGTTCCCGCCGACGCGCCTTGGCTCGTTCCGCCGCTGCCCATTCCGCCCGATACGGCGGAGGCGGATCGCCAATGGATGAGCGCCCATCGCTCGCCCCAGCCCATCGCCAGCTTCACGACCCCCTCCAAGCTCTCGGGCGACGATCTGCCGCCCCGCGCCTATATCCGCTGTACTCGGATCATGCCTGGCGATCCGCTGAAGTCATCGGCTTTGAAGGCGCAGCAAAGCGGCTGGCCCTATGTCGAAATCGACACCAGCCACAATCCGCATGTCACCGCACCCGATCTCCTGGCCGAAACGTTGCACAAGCTGACGTGGACGACCTGAGCGCCTTGCGGCCAGCGCGAGCGTCGCCAACACGACTCCGACTGCCGGCAGAAAGTCGTTCGGCCATAATTTCTCGAATGGTCAAGCTCTTACGCCCGCTGCCGCCGCCGTCTTCAACCTGCAGAGCACCCTCGTCGTCGTTGCGAGCGGTCTGCGGCGCAGTTCAAGGCGACGACAATGCCATCGGGCCCGATCCTCACGGAGGACCGGCTCACCCAGGCCGCTGTCGATTGTCTTCAACATGGAAGCGCCAATCGAGGGCGCGTGGCGGGCGGGCGGGCGCCGGCGCAGACGCAGCAGGGCGCAGCCTTGGAGTGGTACGAGGCCGCGACCAGGTCGCCAGGTCCAGGACAGCCTGGCGCGTCGACGCGAGACGGTGAAGTCTACGAGGTGCGCGCCCATGGCGAGGGCCAGTTGAGGCTTGTGGTCAGACCGCTGATCCCAACGGTCCCGACCTTTCTTGGGATGCGACCTTCCAGTGATGCAGTGGCGAGTGAAGCGGTGATGCCGTGCACAGCAGCGGCGCGACAGCGACCAGCTTGACGAAGATCCCGCAACCGGGCCAGCGAGCCCGAAGCGCGGCCGCCCTCAGAGCGGGCGGCGTGCAGGTCCGAATGGCAGACGCCACAATAAGGCGCCTGATCTGCAGTCGTGTGATCCGGTCCGCCGCGGGCGATGTCGATCGGCTCCAGCGGCTTGACAGAGACGTAAGCGCCATTGGCTGGAGAGGGGCTCGGTGTTCGATCGACCGCCTCAACGCCGATATTGATCGTCGGTGACGGGTTCGAGCCAGTCGACGTTGCGGCCGTCGACGTTCTCCTGGATGGCGATATGGGTCAGTCCCGTGGTGGCGCTCGCGCCGTGCCAATGCTTGACGCCCGGCGGGGTCCAGACGACGTCGCCCGGCTTGATCTGCTGCTTCTCGCCATTCCACTCCTGCACCCAGCCGACGCCGGAGGTGACGATCAGGATTTGTCCAGCCGGATGGGTGTGCCAGTTGGATCGTGCGCTCGGAGCGAAGGTTACCTGACCGCCCGTCGCGCGGGTTGGCGGGCTCGCCGAGAACAGGGGCGTGACGACCGCCGAGCCGGTGAAGTTGCTGGCCGGGCCCGAGGCCGATGGGCGCGAGCCATTGGGCAGGATCTGCATCGACTGACCCCACGCGCTGCTGGCGGCAAGCGATAGCGCCAGCACAGTGGGAATCGTGAACTTCGACATCATGGCTTTGTCTCCTGCTCAAGATCAGGCGCGGGCCTGGCGGTCCTTGGTCATGTCGATCACGAAGCGGTAGCGGACGTCCTTGGCCACGACCCGGTCATAGGCCCGGCTGATCTGGTCGGGCCCGATCAGCTCGATATCGGCCTTGATGTTGCGGGCCGCGCAGTAGTCGATGACGGCCTGGGTCTCGGCGACGCCACCGATCATCGAGCCGGCCAGACTCTTGCGGCCAAAGCCCATGGCCATGCCGCTAAGGCCCGAGACTTCGCCCAGGGCTCCGACATTGACGTAGGTGGCGTCCAGCTTGAGCAGGTCGATGAACGGCTGCATGGGATAGGCTTCCGGCACGGTGGAGATCATCAGGTCGAAGCTGCTGGCCAGGCGCGCCATGGCCGGCTTGTCGCTCCACAGCACCGCCTCCTTTGCCCCCAGGCGCTGGGCGTCGGCGAGCTTTGCAGGCGTGGTGGTGAACACCGTCACCTCCGCGCCGCGCGCGGCCGCCAGCTTGACCGCAACGTGTCCCAGACCGCCTAGGCCGACCACGCCGATGCGTTGGCCAGGTTGCAGCCGCCAGTGCTGCATGGGCGAAAAGGTTGTGACGCCCGCGCACAGCAGCGGCGCGGTGGCCGCCAGATCCATGCCTGGCGGAACGCGGATCGCGAAGTGCTCGGTCACGACGATGCGTTCGGCATAGCCGCCATAGGTACGGCCACCCGAAACCTTGTCGGGCGCGTCGTAGGTAAAGGTCGTGCCGTTCAGGCAGTTCTGCTCGCGATCGGCGCGGCAATTCTCGCAGGTCCCACAGCTGTCGACCATGCAGCCGACGCCGGCGTAGTCGCCGACCTTGAACTTGGTCACCGCCGCCCCGACCGCGGTCACCCGGCCAACGATCTCGTGACCGGGAACGACCGGATAGTTGGCCCGACCCCATTCGCTACGGGCGGTGTGGATGTCCGAGTGGCAGACGCCAGCATAGAGAACATCGATCAGGACGTCGCTGGGGCGGACGGCCCGGCGGGTGATTTCCAGCGGGGCGAAGGCCGCCTTGGGACCCGAAACGCCGTAGGCCCGCACTTTGAAGGGACCGGTCGGCCCCGCCTTTTCGCGGCGCGCCGCACCGCTAGCGGCTTGGGCGTCCGCCGAGGTGGCGGCGGCCAGGATCGGCGCGGCGGCCAGGCCCGCGCCGCCGATCAGCAACCGGCGGCGGTCGGACCCCTGCGCATCGGCTTGGTGGGCGGGGTCGTTACAACGCACGCACATGGAAGGGCTCCTGGGTCTGGGTTTGCGCGTCGCAAAGCGACGCAAGAGGCAGGGATCGGGGAGGGCGCCTATCGGGGGCGGGCGTCGAAAACGCCCTTCATCACCGGCACGGCCGACATGACGTTGGGCCAGCCGGCATAGAAGGCCAGCTGCGGCAGAAGCTCTGCCGCCTGGGCCCGCGTGAGGCCGTTGTCCATGGCCCGATTGAGGTGGAACGGGACCTGGGCGACCTGGCCTGAGGCGATCAGGGCGGCGACGGTGACCAGGCTTCGATCGCGGGGCGCAAGATCGGGCCGAAGCCAGAGATCGTGAAACAGCAGCTCGCCGGTGTAGTCGACCAGGCCTTGGGACACCGGACCCACAGTCTCCTGCACACTGGCCGCGCGCTTGGCTTCGGCTACGGGCTCAAGTGGCAAGAGTTTGGGCTCCGCCGCGGGAAGCTGCTGAGCGGTGATCCCGCGTGCGGCGAACACGTCCTTGGCCACGGCGACGGCCGACATGGCGTTGGCCCAGCCGGCATAGAAGGCCAGATGGGTGATTGTTTCGGAAAGTTCGGCCGGGGTGACGCCGTTATCGAGCGCCAGGTTGAAATGATAGGGCATCTCGATGGTCTGGCCGCGAGCGATCAGGGCCGCCACCGTAGCTAGGCTGCGATCGCGCGGCGACAGATCGGGCCGTTTCCAAAGCTCTCCCAGCAGGGGACCTGTGGTGTAGCGCGCCAGGGCGGGCGAGACGGAAGCAACCTCATCGAGGCTGAGAATAGGGGCTTGGGGCATGGAGCATCCTGCGGTCGGACCGGCCTGCGCCAAGGCAGGCGGCGTCAGGGCCAGGGACAGGAGTGTGGCGATCAGCGCTCTCATGAACCGGCCCTCGTCACGACCGGCGCGCGTCGCCGATCGTAGGGAGAGGAAGTTAGGCGCGAGGTCGTCGTGCGATTAGACCCGTCAAGCCGCATGCGGTTATGTGGTCAGCTCATGAATAGCCCGGCGGGCGGGTCGCCCTAATCCTCAGGCCGATAGCGCAGGGCGTCGACAACGACGCGAAACGCCGGCAGCGCCTGGCGCCGGCTGGGATAGTAGAGGTGGTAACCGTCCCAATAGGGACACCAGTCCTCGAGCAGGCGCACGAGGCGCCCGTCAGCCAGATAGGGCTGGGCCAGTTCCTCGGGCATGTAACCCAGGCCATGACCCGCCACGGCGGCGTCGAGGATGTTGTGGATGCTGTTAAAGGCCAGTTGGCCATCGACCCGCACCCGCAGCTCCTGGCCGTCCTTCTCGAACTCCCAGGCGTAGTAGGCGCCATAGGTGGGCAGGCGCAGATTGATGCAGGCGTGGCCAAGAAGATCCTGCGGGGTTCGCGGCGGCTCGCGGCCCCGCAGATAGGCCGGCGCCCCGACGACGGCGAAGCGCACGTCCGGCCCGATCCGGACCGAGATCATGTCCTTGGCCACCTGCTCGCCCAGCCGCACGCCCGCGTCGAAGCGCTCGGCGACGATGTCGGTCAGGCCATAGTCGACAACCATCTCAACCTTGATGTCGGGGTACTGCGGCAGGAGCTTGTCGAGCTTGGGCCAAAGCAGGAAGTTGATCGTGTAGTCCGCCGCAGTGATCCGCACGGTGCCCGACGGCTTGTCGCGCACGGCGCTCAGGGCCTGCAGTTCGGCGTCGATCTCCTCGAAGTGTGGCGCGATGTTTTGAAAGAAGCGCTCGCCGGCCTCGGTCGGCGAGACGCTGCGCGTGGTGCGCGTCAGCAGCCGAACGCCCAGCCGGGTCTCCAGCAAGCGGATCGTATGGCTCAGAGCCGATTGCGAGACACCGAGCTTGGCCGCCGCGCGGGTGAAGCTGCGCTCGCGGGCCACGGTCACGAAGGCGACGAGGTCATTGAGGTTCTCACGCGCCATTCATGAGCCTTCCACATAACTGCATGCGACTCTTAGCGGATAATCGGCGAATGGGGAGGGTGTATGTTGGGATCTCTGAGACGTTGTCCTTGGACACGCCCAACACAGGAAGATGATCATGCTGCTCAAGCGGGCGGGGTCTCAGGCCTCGCAAAAGGGGCCTGAAGAGTTTTTCACCGGCACGGTTCGCATCGACCCGCTGCATGCCGCGTCTGAGCCGGCCAGGGTGTCTTGCGCCTACGTCACCTTCGAGCCGGGCGCGCGCAGCGCCTGGCACACCCACCCGCTCGGTCAGATCTTGATCGTCACCGCCGGCGTTGGCTGGACCCAGTGCGAGGGCGAGCCGATCGTCGAGATCCGGGCCGGCGACACCATATGGTGCCCTCCCGGGCACAAGCACTGGCATGGCGCCAGCCCGACCACGGCCATGACCCACATCGCCGTCCAAGAGGCCCTCGACGGCAAGGCTGTGATCTGGATGGAGAAGGTCACCGACGAGGAATACCTCGCGGGTCCGCCCGCCTGATCCTCCTCCTGTAACGCGGCGCAAGGCCCTCCCAGTCCCGCATCAATCCCACGGCACCGATGTCGCCGCGAGGCTCGCGGCGGGCGCCGACCTGCGTCCTTTTCCCAATGGAGACTGTTTATGAACCCGACTTACGACTTTACCGGCCAGGTCGCCCTGGTCACCGGCGCGGCCTCCGGCATGGGCCTGGCCACCGCCAAGGCCTTCGCGGAAGCCGGGGCGAGCGTGGTCCTCAGCGACATCAACGCCGCCAAGCTGGCGGCGGCGACGGAGAGTCTGGCGGCGGATGGCCACACGGTGCTGGGCGTGGCCTGCGATGTGTCCAAAGAAGACCAGGCCGCCGATCTGGTCGCCCAGACCGTCGCTACCTTTGGCCGCCTGGACCTGGCCTATAACAACGCCGGGATCCTGGGCCCCATGTGCGACATGACCGAGGAGACCGCCGAGGGCTTCGATCAGGTCAACGCCGTCAACCTGCGCGGCGTCTGGACCTGCATGAAACACGAGCTGCTGCAGATGCGGAAACAGGGCTCCGGCGCGATCGTCAACTGCTCCTCGCTTGGCGGCCTGATCGGGCTGTCAGGACGGGCGGCCTATCACGCCACCAAGCATGGCGTGATCGGCCTGACCAAGAGCGCTGCCCTGGACAACGCGACCCGCGGTATCCGGGTCAACGCTATCTGTCCCGGCTGCATCGACACGCCAATGGGCGATGAGATCGATCCCGCCGCAATGAAGGAGTTTCTCAAGGAGCAGCCGATCGGTCGCATGGGCCTGGCCGAGGAGGTCGCCGCCGCCGTCTTGTGGCTTTGTAGCCCCGGCGCCAGTTTCATCCTGGGCGTGGCCCTGCCGGTCGACGGCGGCTTCGTCGCTCACTGATCCTGACGGCACGGCGGCGGACCCAAGATTGATGAGCTGAACTCATAGCCCTTTGCGGTTTGCGTCCAATAGTCGCTTGGCCGGACGCCACCTAGGCTGGCGCGCGACCGGGATCGTCGCTCGCCAAGCCGCGCGATGACCGGTCCCGTTCCTGGAGCCCAGCCATGCCCTTGCCGAAAAGCATCAAGCCTAGCCTCATCGCGCCGGTCGTCCTTGGCCTGGTGATCCTGGCGGCCGGTCTCGTGATGCTGGCGGGCGGCGGCCGCCTCGCCAGCCTGGGCGGCTCTTGGTACTTCGCGCTGGCGGGGCTGGGTCTCTCGGCGGCGGGTGTGCTGACGATGCGCCGGCGGCTTTCCGGCGCGGCGCTCTATCTGCTGGTCTTCGCCCTGACTATCGTCTGGGCGCTCTGGGACGTCGGCTTCAGTTTCTGGCCGCTGGTCTCGCGCCTGTTCGCCCCGGCCGTGCTGGCCGTCCCCGTCTTGGCGTTGACGCCATCTCTGCGGACCAAGGGTTCGAGCGCCCCGAAGATCCCAGCCTACGGCTTGGCCGGGGTGGTGGCGATCGCCCTGGTCGCCACGGTGATCACCGCCTTCCAGCCGATGTCGTTGGTATCGACCGGCGAGGCGCCGGCCCTGCTGGCCGGCCAGCCGCTCGCCCCGCTGCCAGGCGGCGACTGGCCCCATTGGGGACGAACCCCGTCGGGAACGCGTTTTGCCGCCGCAAGCCAGATCACGCCGGCCAATGTCTCGGCCCTGAAGGTGGCCTGGACCTATCGAACCGGCGAGATTCCCAAGGACCCGGCCGCCTTCGTGACGACACCGCTGCATGTCAACGGCAAGCTCTTTGGCTGCACCCAGTCCAACGTGATCTTCGCGCTCGACGGCGACACCGGCAAGGAACTGTGGCGCTACGACCCGCGCGCCAGTGGCAACTTCCGGCCCCGCTGTCGCGGATTGGGCTACCACGATGGATCCCTGGCCGGATCCACGTCGTCAGGGCCGCGAGTGATCGCCACGCCGATGGGGCTTTGCGTCCGACGCATCATTTCGACCACCGTCGACGCTCGCCTGGTGGCGGTTGACGCGGAGACCGGCGCGCTGTGCCCAGGCTTTGGCGACAAGGGCGTGGTCAATCTGCGCGTGGGTATGGGCGCGGTGAAGCCGGGCTTCTATTTCCCGACCGCCGCCCCGACCATCATGCGTAACCTGGTCATCATCGGCGGCCTGGTCCGTGACAACGAGGAAACCGACGAGCCCTCCGGTGTGGTGCGCGCCTTCGACGTTCATACCGGCGCCCTGGTTTGGGCCTGGGACCTGGGCAACGAGTCCTTGAAGGGCGCGCCAGCGCCCGGGCACGAATATACGCGCGGTACGCCCAATGTTTGGTCGACCCCGTCCTTCGACGATACGCTGGGTTTGATCTACCTGCCGACCGGCAACGCCACGCCCGATTTCTGGGGTGGTCGCCGCACGCAGGCCGCCGAGCGCTACTCTTCCTCGATCGTCGCCTTGGACGTCGCGACGGGCAAGGTGCGCTGGAGCTTCCAGACCACCCACCACGACCTTTGGGACTATGACGTCCCCGCCCAGCCGGCCCTTTACGACGTTCCCGACGGTCGCGGCGGGACAATCCCGGCCCTGATCCAAGTGACGAAGCGCGGACAGATCTTCATGCTCGATCGGCGAACCGGCGCGCCGATTGCCAAGGTTGAGGAACGGCCCGCGCCGCAGATTGGCGGGGTGCGCGACGATCATCTGGCGGCGACCCAACCCTATTCGGTCGGAATGCCGGCCATGGGCGCCGAACGCCTGACCGAGGCGCGGATGTGGGGCGCCACGCCCCTCGACCAGCTCGCCTGCCGGATCGCGTTCCGTAAAACGCGCTACGCGGGCGACTTTACGCCGCCGGGAACGACGCCGGCGATCCAATTCCCAGGCTGGTTTGGCGGCATGAACTGGGGTTCGGTCACTGTGGTCGAGAACCTGGGCTACATGATCGTCAACGACACGCGCGTGCCGGTCACCACACAACTCGTGCCGCGCGCCCAGTGGGACGCGGCCAAGCAGGGCGGCGGAGCCGAGGGCGGCGGGGCTCCCCAGTACGGCACGCCCTGGGGCCTGAAACAGGCGCAGTTCATGTCGCCGCTCGGCGTACCCTGCCAGGCCCCGCCCTACGGCGCGATTTCGGCGATCGACCTGGCCAGCCGCAAGGTCGTCTGGTCAAAGCCGCTTGGCACTCTGCAGGACAGCGGTCCGCTGGGTCTGGCCATGCACATGCCTATTCCGATCGGCCTCCCAGCGATCGGCGGTCCGATTTCGACCGCGTCGGGCCTGGTGTTCATGGCGGGAACCCAAGACCACTTCATCCGCGCCATCGACGTTCGCACCGGCCGCGAGCTCTGGAAGGGGAGGCTGCCGATGGGCGCTGAAACCACGCCTATGACTTATGTTTCCCCCCGTAGCGGCCGGCAGTTCCTGGTGATCAGCGTCGGCGGCAACGCAGCCCAGAAAAATGACCGCGGCGACTACGTCGTGGCCTTTGCCCTCCCACGCACGATCCAAAAGACGCATCCAAGAACGTAATTCGGACCGCTCAAATGTCGGTGCTCGAATTGACTGCGACTGGGCGGGTTCAGTAAGCCTCTGAAATTCCACACCCTGGCGTTCGGAATCATTGCGCCTGCTCGGATTGAACGGCCTTTCCAGATCGCAATCGATGCGACTGCGGGGCCGTCGCGGGCTCGACATCGAATTAGCCAAGCTCGGGGCGGACGCGGCTGGAACAGGCAGCCGCGAAGGCTAGGAGTACCGGGATCGCGAACGTCGGAGAGCGGGTGACGGGTGCGTTCTGGGCCGGACTCTCCGTCGCCCCGTCGGACGCCGGGGCGATGGCGCAAGGCGGCGAGGCCTTCGACCTGATGTGTACTAACAGCCAGTCGGCGGGAGCCGCGGCTCCGCATAGAGAGCGTCAATCAGGGGGCAGCCGGGATCCTGTCCGGCGTCGCAGGCCCGCACGGAGTCGGCCAGTACCCGCTCCATCCGCTTGAGATCGGCGATACGAGCTCTCACATCCCCGAGATGCGCCGACGCCAGGACGCGCACCTCGGCGCACGAAGCCTCGCCACCGGCCGCAAGCCCGAGCAACGCACGGACCTCATCGAGGGTGAAACCCAACTCGCGGGCGCGTCGCACGAAGCCCAGCCGGCCCACGTCGCCAGCGCCATAGCTTCGGTAGCGGCCCCGCCGCGGCGGCGCGGGCATTAGGCCGATCCGCTCGTAGTAGCGGATCGTCTCTATGTTGCAGCCCGTGCGCCGGGACAGTTCGCCGATCTGGATCGCGGTATCCGCCATGCTGCTCTGCGCCTCTCAAATTTAGGGCTTGAGTCTGTAGTCGCTACAGATCGTATCTAACGATCCTCAGCCCTCAGGGGCAAGCTGTGGACATGACCACAGCTTCGCTCCGACGGTTCCACCGAAGTCGCCGAGGCCATGCCGATGCCCATCCAGAATCCTCTCACCCGCGCGGCCGACAAGGCGGGCGTCATCGGCTCGATTGTCACCGCCATGGGGTGTGCGGCGTGCTTCCCGGCTCTCGCGAGTCTCGGCGCCGCGCTGGGTCTCGGTTTTCTGAGCCAGTACGAAGGCGTCTTCATTCGCTATCTCCTGCCGCTGTTCGCCGTGATCGCCCTCATCGCCAACACGGTCGCCGGGCTTCGCCATCGCCGGTGGGCGCGAATGGCGTTGAGCGTCATCGGTCCGATCTTGGTGCTTGCGGCGGCGGTGCTCATGGCGACCCGCGGTTGGCCGACGGCGTGGCTCCTCTATCCCGGCCTGACCTTGATGGTGGCCGTCGCGATCTGGGATCTGGCGGCGCCGCCGCGCAACGCGCCCGCTCCGCACCGCGACGGGGCGGTTTCCTAGCGTCATGGCGAGGTTGTTCGGAAGGAGAATCTACTTGTCAGAATCCAAAGACAGCCGGGGCGCGTTGGCGCTCGGAGGCCTGGCCGCCATCCTGGCCTCGACCTGTTGCCTCGGCCCGCTGATCCTGGTCGGCCTCGGTTTCAGCGGTGCCTGGATCGGCAACCTGACCGTGCTGGAACCGTACCGGCCGCTGTTCATCGGCGCGGCGCTGGTCGCCATGGTCTTCGCCTACCGCCGCATCTTCCGCCCGGCCCGGGCTTGCGAGCCGGGCGAGGTCTGCGCCGTGCCCAGGGTCAGGACCACCTACAAGGTCATTTTCTGGGCCGTCGCGGCGCTCGTCCTGGTCGCGCTGGCGTTCCCCTACGTCCTGCCCCTGTTCTACTGAAAGGAAGTCCCCATGAAGAAGCTCGTCTCCCTGATCGCCCTGATGGGCGCGCTCAGCACGCCCGCCTGGGCCGCGACCAGGACGGTCACCCTGGCGGTGCCCGGCATGACCTGCGCGGCCTGTCCGATCACCGTCAAGACGGCGCTCGCCAAGGTCGCCGGCGTCGAGAAAACCGACGTCAGCTTCGAAAGGCGCGAGGCCGTCGTCACCTACGATGACGCCAGGACCACGGTCGCGGCCCTGACCCAGGCGACGGCGGGTGCCGGCTACCCGTCCACCGTCAAGCGCTAAGGAGCCAGCACCCGTGACCGCTGCGATCGCCCTGCGCATTGACGGAATGACCTGCGACTCGTGCGCCACGCACGTGAGGGAGGCGCTGGAGCGCGTCCCCGGCGTGCGCTCGGCCGCCGTCTCCTATCCGAAGGCCCGAGCGGAGATCGCGGCCGATGCGGGGGTGAGTTCCGAGGCCCTGGCGGCCACGGTCGCGACGCTCGGCTATCGCGCCTCGGTCGCCGACGCGGGCCGCGCGCAACGCGGCGGCGGCTGCGTCCCGCTGCACGTCGCGGTCATCGGCAGCGGCGGCGCGGCGATGGCGGCGGCGCTGAGGGCCGTCGAGCAGGGCGCGCGGGTCACGCTCGTCGAGCGCGGCGTCATCGGCGGAACCTGCGTCAACGTCGGCTGCGTGCCGTCGAAGATCATGATCCGCGCCGCGCATATCGCCCATCTGCGCCGCGAGAGCCCGTTCGACGATGGGATCGGGTCCTACACGCCCGCGATCCTGCGCGAGCGGCTGCTGGCCCAGCAGCAGGCCCGCGTCGATGAGCTGCGCCACGCGAAGTACGAGAACATCCTGGCCGACACGCCGTCGATCACGGTGTTGCAGGGCGAGGCGCGCTTCCAGGACGCCCATAGCCTGCTCGTGCGCCACGTCGACGGCGCCGAGCATCATGTGGCCTTCGACCGTTGCCTGATCGCCACCGGCGCCAGCCCGGCCATACCGACCATTCCGGGGTTGTTGGATACGCCGTACTGGACCTCGACGGAGGCCCTTGAGAGCGAGACCCTCCCACGGCGCCTGGTGGTGATCGGCTCGTCGGTCGTCGCCGTCGAACTGGCCCAGGCCTTCGCTCGGCTCGGCAGCAAGGTGACGATCCTGGCGCGCAGCACCCTGTTCTTCCGTGAGGACCCGGCCATCGGCGAGGCGGTCACGGCCGCCTTCCGCGCGGAGGGCATCGAGGTGCTGGAGCACACCCAGGCGAGCAAGGTCGCCTTTGCTGACGGCGAGTTCGTGCTCGCCACCGGCAACGGCGAGCTGCGCGCGGACCGGCTGCTGATCGCCACGGGCCGAGCGCCCAACACCCCAGCGCTCGCCCTGGACGCGGCCGGCGTCGCCGTCAACGCGCAAGGCGGCGTCGTCATCGACACAGCCATGCGCACGAGCGCGCGCCACATCTACGCCGCCGGCGACTGCACCGACCAGCCGCAGTTCGTCTATGTCGCGGCGGCGGCCGGAACCCGGGCGGCGATCAACATGACCGGTGGCGAGGCCGTTCTGGACCTGGCCACGATGCCGGCGGTCGTGTTCAGCGACCCGCAGGTCGCCACGGTCGGGCTCAGCGAGGCGGAAGCCCACCACGCCGGGATCGAGACCGACAGTCGCCTCCTGACCTTGGACAACGTCCCGCGCGCGCTCGCCAACTTCGACACCCGCGGCTTCATCAAGCTGGTCGCGGAAGCCGGCAGCGGCCGGCTCATCGGTGTGCAGGCGGTGACGCCGGAGGCGGGCGAGATCATCCAGACGGCGGCGCTGGCCATACGGGCGCGCATGACCGTCGGCGAGCTGGGCGACCAGTTGTTCCCCTACCTGACCATGGTGGAAGGCCTGAAGCTCGCGGCCCAGACTTTCTCCAAGGATGTGACGCAGCTCTCCTGCTGCGCCGGCTGAAGGTTCACCTGGGACCGCGAAGAGGGCGCGTGCACGATGATGACTCCGACCTCACGCGCTGAAGCCGCCGGTTGGCCCGCCGTAGCGTTTCCAGGCGGCGCGATCATCCCCGACTGGGGCGCGATCACGACGTCACGGGCCCAGAATGCCCTGAGGGCCATCGTCGAAGCCTTCATCGGCCCCAAGTGGGATGGGTTGGATGAGACCGAGAGCCGAATCCACGGCATCGTCCTGAGCGGCTACGCCGCAACCGGGCACGCGCCAGAGACGGCGGATGTGGCCGCAGCGGCCGGGCTCACCCGCGATGAGGCCGACGGCGTGCTACGGCGCCTGGCTGAGCGCGATCTCCTCGTTCTCGACGCTGCCGGCCGGATCAGCGGCGCCTATCCGTTCACCGATAGCCCGACCGAGCATCACGTGGCGGCTGGTGGCCTCTCGGCGGGCGCCATGTGCGCCATCGACGCGCTCGGCATCGGGGCGATGCTGGAGCGCGATGTGGCCGTCCGCTCGGCCTGCCGCCACTGCCGGCGCCCGCTCGTCATCCGAACGCGAAGCCACGGCCGCGAGCTGGATCAGGTCGAGCCGATAGGGATCGTGGTCTGGTCCGGCCATCGCTACGCCGCCGGCTGTGCCGCGTCTTCGCTCTGCACCTTGCAGGCCTTCTTCTGCGAGGACGTTCACCTGGAGACCTGGCGCGCAAACAGCCCGGCCGCTGGCCAGGAGGGCGTGCGCCTGAGCCTCGCCGAAGCGCTGGAGATTGGCGTCGCGATTTTTGCGCCGATGCGGATGGAGTGGCCGTCATGGATTCCTACGACCTGATCGTCATCGGCAGCGGCACGGCGGCCCAGGTCGCCGTGGCGAAGGTCCGCGCCGCCGGCTGGTCCGTCGCCGTGATCGATCACCGGCCGTTCGGCGGCACCTGCGCGTTGCGCGGCTGCGATCCCAAGAAGATGCTGGTGAGCGGCGAGGAAGCCATCGACGCGGCCCGGCGCATGGCCGGGCATGGCGTGGAAGGCGCGCTGGCGATCGACTGGCCGGGCCTGATGGCGTTCAAGCGGACCTTCACCGATCCGATCCCCGCCAAGCAGGAGCAGCGCTACACCGAACTGGGCGTCGACGCCTTCCACGGGCTCGCCCGTTTCGCCGGTCCGGACGCGATCGAGGTGGACGGCCGCGCCTTCCAGGCCCGACACGTGCTGATCGCCACCGGCGCCCGCCCGGTCCCGCTGGGCATCCCGGGGGAAGAGCTGGTCAGCACCAGCGACGACTTCCTGGAGCTGCCGGCTCTGCCACGCCGGATCGCGCTGATCGGCGGCGGCTATGTCGCGGCCGAGTTCTCGCACCTGGCGGCGCGCGCCGGCGCGGAGGTCACCATCCTGCAACGTGCCCCGCGGCTCCTGCCGAACTTCGATCCCGACCTGGTCGGCTGGCTCATGCCGCGGTTCGAGGAACTCGGCATCGCCGTCGAGACCGGCGCCACGGTCACCCGAGTCGGGCGGGTCCAGGGCGGCCTGATCGTCCACGCCAGCCGTCCGGGCGCGCCCGACCTCGCCGTCCCGGCCGACCTGGTGGTGCATGCCGCCGGCCGCGGGCCCGACCTCGACGCATTGGACCTCACGGCGGGCCAGGTGACCGCGCGTGACGGCCGCCTACATCTGAACGAGCACCTGCAAAGCGTCTCCAACCCTCGGGTCTATGCCGCCGGCGACGCGGCCGGCGTCGGGCCGCCGCTGACGCCGGTCTCCAGCCAGGACGCCAAGGTCGTGGCCGCCAACCTGTTGGATGGCCCGTCGCACAGGCCGGACTATCGCGGCGTCCCGAGTGTCGCCTTCACCGTGCCGTCCATCGCCGCCGTCGGGCTCTCCGAGGACGAGGCGCGCCGCCAGGGCCACAAGTTCCGGGTCAATGCCGGCTCGACGCCCAACTGGTTCAGCGCCCGCCGTCTAGCCGAACGGGTCTACGGCCACAAGGTGCTGATCGAGCAGGCCACCGACCGAATCCTCGGAGCCCATCTGGTCGGCCCGCACGCCGAGGAGGTGATCAACCTGTTCGGTCTGGCAATCCGCCATGGGCTCACGGCCGCCGACCTTCGATCGACGATGTTCGCCTATCCGACTGGCGCTTCGGATCTCGGCTATATGCTCTGAGGCGCCGGACTAGGGGCGAAGTCCTGAGGCCCAACGACTCGGCTCGCGCGAGTCAGGGTGCGCCAACCTGTTCTCCCTGACCGTCTCGCGAGCCCCCGTTCTGCGACGCCTCAATGGGACCAGACATAGATGGCGAGAGTTGCGGTTCGGGGCGGCCGGACGTGAGCCGAAGGGGCTAGTCGCAAGCAATTCGGACGAAATCTGTTCTG